>NC_012881.1:2772500-2962500 GCF_000023445.1 Maridesulfovibrio salexigens DSM 2638
TTAATATAATTACTGCCCTTGCAGCTCTTATCATGCTCCCGGTACTCATAAAATCCATCCTCTTCTGCATGGATATTATGAACTTATCGCACGAACCGGCTGTTGTTCTGGCCCTGTTCCATACTGCGTTCAACTTTTTGGGAGTCCTGATTCTCTGGCCTTTCACGGACAAGCTTGTTTCATTTATTGAAAAAAGGTTCGCTTCTCTGGAAGACGACCGGGGACGCCCCAAATATCTGGACAACAACGTTATCGGTACCCCTGCCCTGGCCCTTGATGCCCTGACCCTTGAAATGGAAAGAATAGGTCAGCTTACCCGCAGAATTGTGCGTAAAGGACTAAACTCCGATTTTGGATACGGTGCACTCCCTACAGATAAAGCTGCACAGGACAGCCTTATTGAGGCCGCCCGCTCTTTCTGCGCCAAACTGCAATCCCGTCCCCTTACTGAACAACAGGGGCAACAAGTAGCAACAGCACTGCGAGTACTGCAATATTTCCGCACTGCCGGAGCTCTTTGCGCCTCTTTGGAAAAGAAAAGACTCAAGCCTGCCCTTGAATTACTCGGCCCGGATGCTGACATGGTTACGGTCTTCCGCAACTCCTGCATCGGCGTCTTAAATGTTGCAGAAAATCCATGTTCTGAAGAATTTTGTAAAATCGACAACATGATACATGACATGTTATCAGCATACCACGACCTGAAAGCAAAGCTGCTTTCTGCCGGTGGAACAGGCAATATCCCGGTCCCCGAAATGGTTGAACAGCTTGAACTTTTCTCAAAAGTACGACGCATAGCAAGGCAGGCAGCCAAAGGCGCAGTATACCTTGCAGCCATGAGGCCAGACTCCGGCGTATGCTGCCAGACCAATACAGTTAAATTTGCATGGAACCGCCATTGGTAAACTAACTGGAGCCACAATGAAGAAATTCAAAATTCCCGCAATTATATTTGCCGTTGTTTTTGTTGCTTCTGCAACAGCACTTTATCTCTATGTACAGAAAGATCTGGGAGAAAAAACCGGCGTAAAAGTAGACGCTCCCGAATGGGTAAACAAAAATGGGTCCAGCGGAAAACTCGCTGTATCCGACAAAGTGGCAAAATCAGGCGATTCAATAAAAATAGGGAAGAAAAACGCAACTGAACCCGCCTCCCAAAAAGACGATATTAAGATTGCTGAAAATAAGACAGCAGCTTCCACCGCAAATAAAACCGGGCAATCTCCAGTTGAAAAAGTGGTGGATAAAATAAAGGATACAATCATCACTGAGGTCTTCCTTGATAACCTCGCGCAATATATCGCAGACAACTATCACCCTGCAGGTTCGCTGCCTTATAAAGCCCAAAAAGGTTTCAGCTCAGCTTCGTTCAAAGGTATCAACATGCATTTCGGACTGAATCTGCGAGGGCTTATGCCTAATGCTGAAAACCTTATAAATGCCCGAGAATCCATCTGGTCCTACCTGCTAACTCCGGGCAAACTTGCAGCTCTTTCAAAATCCGAAACAGGACAGTTGCTCGACCTCATTGAGGAAAAAGGTATTCTGGCGGAAAGGAAATTCGCGGAAGGTGACAGCTTCACACTTCGCGAACTTAGCAGAGAGCAGCGGGCAGAGATGTTCCGCTCAAGCAGCCAGCCGCTTCGACATGTTGCAGCTGTACTCAAGGCGGTAGCAGACAACCCCGACCTTCTTCAGGCTTTGGACAGTTATATCAAGGCCGAAAAACGAGTAGATTCTGCAAATGGTATTTTTCAGCTTGATCTGGACAATTCCCGCAAGATTAAATCTGAATCAGCAAAAAGCAAAGCTGCCCATTCCGGTAAGATTCTTAAAGACGCCATTACCATCAGGGAAAAAATCAAGACCGGGATTACCCAGAAAATCAAGTCATATTGTGCTGGGGAATGCGACAAACCGGATGATTCTTTCTACATAGCGCAGTGGATTTTCAGAAGAGTTCATACCGATGAGAAAAGACTCAAAGCCATCACAGCCGGAAGCGAAGCCTTAAATCACATTGCAGACGAAATGGTTGAAAGAGCTGAAGCAATTGAGAAATCAATGTAATTGAGCCTAACACTCTGCGGGAACTCTGATAATGATCTTCATCCCTTCACCCGGGCTGGTTTCAATTTCAAAAGTCCCGCTATGTTTCTGCGTAATGATGAAGTAGGAAACAAAGAGCCCCAAACCTGTCCCTTCACCGACCGGTTTGGTGGTGAAAAAAGGCTCCAAGGCCTTCTTGCGTGTTTCAGGACTCATTCCGGGACCATTGTCTTCAATTTCAAGACGAATGAAGCCGGGCTCTTTTCTTAACCGTATAGTAATACGGGCGATATCATCTGCTCCCCTGCCCTGATCAGCAAGAATAGCCTGCACGGAATTCTTGAGCAGATTAATAAGGACCTGCTCTATCTCAGACGGAGAACATAAAAGTTGAGGTAAGGAGTTATCGAATTCCTTGACTATTTCCAAACCTCCCCCACCGGACTTGCTGTAAAAGTCATAGCCGCTGAAAGAAAGCTCTATTGCTGTTTCAACGATCTGTTCAATATCGGAACAAACCCTTTCGCCGCCTGACTGTCGGCTGAATTGGAGCATATTGGAAACAATACGGGCAGAACGTTCGCCCATCTCCCTGACTGATTCAAGCTTGGCAAGAATCCCTCTTTTCTCGCAATAGTCGTGAATAGCCTTAAAAGGAATCCCCAACTCATCTGCCGTAGCATGATTTTTGGGAAGATGGCCTGAAATCCTGCGCTGAATATTCTGAATTCCCTGAAGAATGCCACCGAGCGGATTATTGATCTCATGAGCCATGCCAGCCGCAAGCCCGCCAACAGTCATCATCTTCTCGGTTTGCACCATGACCTCTTCCATACGGGTCCGGGCAGTTATATCATCAACACGGATAACAACCCCGGCTTCATCTCCTTTGAACGGAAAAACAACTATTTCATGAAAAACATTACATCCGTCCCTATCCATATGAAAAATTTCAGTACCACCGTCGACTTCTCCTCGGATGGTTGCCGAAATCAAATGCTCAAACCGTCTTAATTCCGGCATCATTTCATAAACAAAATTTCCTTCCGCGTCCTCGGCAGCCCGACCGGTTTCCTTGTGTGCATAGTCATTCCAAAGCACTACATTTGAATTTTCATCCACTCCAACCAGTATGGAATGCATAGAATCGATAACATTACCAAGATAATTTCGGGTCCGCTGCAATTCCCTTTGATCAGCCAGTCTACGCCGTACGTCACGGGCGACCATAACGATATACAGCCTGCCGCCCACAAAATGCACCCGAAGCGTCATCTCAACCGGAATACGTGTTCCTCCCCTACCCAGCAGATCTGTCATGGAGACATCTTCCTTGTCCCATGAAGAATAGATGTCATCATCAATCAGAACTTCATGCAGCAGGAAGCAGGTATCCTCGGGGAAGACTAACTCCGGCGGGCTGTCCAACAATTCATCCCTATCGTAACCGGTTTTCTTTAAAGCGGTTTTATTTACGTCAGCAAAACTCCACGAAAATGCATCAAGCACGAACAGGGCATCATTGGCATTTTCCACCAAAGCCCTGAAACGCTCCAGCTCATTAATCCTTTCCCGAAGTTCCGGATAATAGCTTTTGCGCATTGATGTTTCGCCAAGCCCGATGAGCTTGTTGCGAACATTTTCGTTGGAGTTCGGTTTAGAGCGCCGCTTCATAAATTTTCTCTACATCTTCCTGACTAAGTTCAATCGGATTAGTGACCATACAAGCATCTTTCAGCGCCATTTCAGCCAATTTAGGAATCTCTTCACGGGTAAGTCCCAAATCACCAAGAGACATATCTATGCCCGCAGCCTTGCTTAAGGCCATAATTGCCTTCTCAAGTTCATTACAAATTTGCTCATCTGTTTTACCGGCAACAGATACGCCCATTTTTTCCGCAATACGGGAGTATCTTTCAACAACATACGGGAAATTAACCCTGATCACATAAGGAAGTAAAATAGAGTTGCACTCACCGTGCGGCAAATCTAAATGCCCGCCAAGACTATGAGCCATAGCGTGCACAGCACCAAGAATTGCATTGGAAAAAGCAAGCCCGGCTTCCATACTGCCAAGCATTACCTTGCCCCGCAATTCAAGGTTACCGGGATCTTTTATAACGGCAGCAAGATTATTCGAAACCTGCTCAATTGCATCAAGAGCCAGCAGATCGGTTAAAGCCGAATTAGCATTCGAAACATAGGCTTCTATGGCGTGGGTCAATGCATCCATGCCCGTAGCCGCAGTCAACTGTGCATCCATTGTTGATGTAAGTTCAGGATCAATCAGGGCTGCATCCGGGACCATGGCTTTACTTACTATGCTGATTTTAACATCACGTTCAGTATCGGTAATAATAGCGAATTGGGAAACATCAGCAGAACTTCCGGCAGTAGAAGGGATGCAGATAAGAGGAGGGCCGGGAACATCAACCATGTCCACACCCTCAAAATTCAAAATATGCGAATTATTTGTGGTAACAATTCCAATGCCTTTAGCACAATCCATCGGACTGCCACCGCCTACGGCAATAATGCAGTCACATCTGTTTTCAAGATAAAATTCAGCTCCGCGCATGACTTCAACATCACGGGGATTTTCAGAAACATCACTGAAGATAAATGTCTCTATTCCGGCATCGTTTAAACTCTTTTCTACAGTTCGAACCCAGCTGCATTTAACAATCCCGTTATCAGTAACTATCAAAGCCCTGGAGACTCCGAAATTTTCAGCATATTGTCCGGCAAGTTTGGAAGATCCCACACCAAAAACAAGTTCAGGAGCAACAAATTTTCTCATCGCCAAGACTTCTTTCACGCCGACCTCCACCACTTGAAAATAAAATTTATGCCCATAGGTGCTCAAAAGTATCAATTTTCACACTCATTCACATAAGTAACATATAAGCTTATATTTCCGCAACAATGGAGCACAAAAAGGCATGTTCGGAAAAGAACATTCCCAATGATATATTTAATCTTATATCAGTCGTATGTATCAAAAAATCCGCCTCTGTATTATAATACAGAGGCGGATTCATTTTTAATTATATTATACCTTATCGTTTAACTACGATGCTCTTCCTTTAAAAGGTCGTTTACAGTCTTGACCGGAGAAAAAGTACTCAACGGGACTTCCACAAATACGGTAATCCAATCTGCCATAGAGCCGTTCCAAAGCCCGGGAAGTTCCATTGCCTTGAGCCTGCGGCCATCCTTGGACTTGTGTGAGATGAATCCGGTTTCGGGATCAGTAAAATTCTTCAAGGCATACCACTCACCGCGATGACTTCTCATACCGCAAACCAGATCAACAGGGTTAAAATGAGTTGCAGTCTGCACAATCGCCGCCTGTTCGGGGTCATCCATATCCACCTGACTCTTCTCAACAATCTGCGGAGAAATAAAGCCGTCAGGACCGTCTACCCAGAAAGGTCCGCCGCCCGGTTCGCCTTCATTCTTAACCATCCCGCAGACACGTACAGGCTTGGATAAACGAACCCGCAGCATGGTAATCTTATCTTCAAGACTCATCTGACCGAAATTATCCGGCAACTGCATGGAAAGGTGGGAAACAGCAAATATCGCTACCGCTGCGACTTCAAATTCACTGCAGTTATGATTCTCAAGCATATTCAGGCATTCAAAAATCTGGTCCTGCAACTTTACCAGCAACCCGCCGATTATCTTCTTATACTCAAGGGTATCACCCTTCATGCTGTCAGGGACGACATTATCGATATTCTTCAGATAGACGAGGTCGCCGCGCAGCTTGTGGAGGTTATCCAATAAGGCTCCATGCCCGGCAGGACGGAATAAAATCTTTCCATCATCAGTGCGGAACACCTCATTATCCATATCTACAGCAACAGTATCGCTCTTCCGGCACTGCTGAGAAAAGTTAATATCAAAACGGCAATCAGGATAATTTTCGACAGCCTTGGCAACATGATCACGAATGGTCTGTTCATGGATCGGTGAAACAGTAAAATGCAGCTTAGCCTTACCACGACGATCTTTAATATGGGCAGCAGCCTCAGCAATATGTTCTTCAAAAGGAGTACGGTAGCCGCCTTCGTAATTATGGAAAGGAATCAATCCTTTAGGCATAGCCGCGTAGTTCAAGCCCTTTTCAGTGAGCAGGTATTCAAGAATCTGTGCATAATCCTGATTCGCATATGCATCTTCAAGATTTGCGTTATCTTCCATCATGACCTTCTGCAAATCAGAATAAAACGGAAGCACGGGAAGCAGGTCCATAAAATCCTGAACCATATCTGCATCTTTATCGGAAAGCTCTTCATCATTCAGCTTTGCCAACAAATGCTTAAACATGCGGGTTGCCGCTCCTGAAGCCGGAACAAACTTGGTAAACCTGCCTTCATCGGCAGCTTCTTCGAAACAATCCAATAATTCTTCTTTTTCTTCGGGCTTAATCCGATAAATTCCATCGTTTAAAGTACAGGCCCGTTCGAGTTTTGTCGGCGCAAACCCCGTCTTGAATCGTTCAATCTGCTCAGCCAGTGCGGATGCGGAAATTCCTTCACCAATAATATCAATTAAACCATTCTCAATTTCGCGGAGATCATTTTCAGTTACCATAACGTACCTTCCCGTGCTTTAAATTGAAAAACAGTGTAAAATCATAGATTTAAGTCGGCCTATACACCATTTCTATACGCAATCGACACTGATAGATACTTACCCCTTAACACAGATTTTCAGCCGTGTTTAGTGGCAAAATAAATATATTTGAAACTTTTTTGCTTTTTCCTGATAACTCAAAAACTTACCATAAAAGCTTAATATTAAAAGACATTTTATCTAGACATTTTTTAAGCAATCAAATTAATGGTAATTGTGTCGCAAAATTGAAACACAGAAGACAAATAGATGGCGAAAATATTTCCCAGTCGGCATAGAAATGCAAAAGTGAGGCCTAAAAAAAGTCCCCATCATCGCATGAACCGCGATGATGGGGACAAAAAAAAAGACCCAACCTGATGGTTGAGTCTTTTTGATGAAGCATGGTGGTTGCGGGGGCCGGATTTGAACCAACGACCTTCGGGTTATGAGCCCGACGAGCTACCAAGCTGCTCCACCCCGCGTCACTGTGAGAGCATGTCTACATGCTCTGTAATCTGCTGTCAACAATTAGTTGAACATTTTGCAAATTATTTTTCAAATATTTTCAGGAGTTATGATCAATTTGAACATCCACCCTGAACTCAGTCAAAAGAGCAAAACTTATTCCGCATTTTGCCACGAACATTTCCGCCATGACCGGAAATATCGGTGGTTGCGGGGGCAGGATTTGAACCTACGACCTTCGGGTTATGAGCCCGACGAGCTACCAAGCTGCTCCACCCCGCGTCACTGAGAAGAGAAGAACTACAGCTACGCCCTACAGAAGTCAACTTAAAATTTAAAATAAAATGATTTAATTATGAGATTACCGCAATAACCCATAATTTTAGACATTTTTATTGAAATATCCAACCAGTTCCCGTCGCAGACCTTCAAGCAACTTAGTTTCAACATTCCAAGAATGCCAATAAAGCGAAACAGGCACCCTGCCCTGTGGGGCAACCTCGATCAATTGCCCTGATTTCAATTCTTCTTCCACTTGAAACTCCGGAACCATACCGTATGCAAGCTCACGGCAGATAATATCAACAAAAGATTCTGTGGAAGGGATGTAAAAAATCGGATGTGCCACCGAATCTCCCGGAAAGAGTTTTTCCAGCATCTGCGATTGCGTTTCATCTTTACGGTTAAATACTGCTGCCGGAGCCTTTGCAACCGACTCACGATTAAATCCGTCTTTAAACCAACGTTTGTAAAAATCCGGTGTGCTCAGACACAAATAATCGAAAGTTGCCAGATAATCGCTGCGGCATCCTTTAACAGGTTTGGAAACAGTTCCAATACAACCTACAACTTCCCCCCGAGCAAGCATCTCATGAGTCCGGTTTTCATCATCTACATATAAATCCAGCAACACATTGTGCTCTTTTAAAAAACCATCAAGTGCATCCAGAAACCACGTTGCAAGACTGTCCGCGTTAACCCCCACGGGTAATGTCACGAATTCTCCGCTGGGATTAAGGCCCATGGAATCATTCAAATCATGTTCCATAAGCCGGATGGTGTGCAGATGCTTAATGAGCTTGCGACCATCCTCTGTTGGTTCAGGAGGCGTGGCCCTGACCACCAAGACCCTGCCCAATTGTTCCTCAAAATTTCGTATGCGCTGCGAAACGGCTGATTGAGAAATATTCAGCTTCAATGCAGCCTTATCAAATCCACCCTCTTCGATTACCGCAGCCAGTGCTTCGAGAAAAATATTATCAAGCATGTCCTCATTATAAGCTGAACTTATTAGAAATGAAAATATTTAATTGTACTAATTTTTACCTTCACCCTATATTCCTGAAAAAACAAACGGAGCAAACAATGTCATCACTTCTTCCATATATGCAGGGTTTCGGGACAGGGGCAGGATTAATCATCGCCATCGGTGCGCAAAATGCTTTTGTACTTACCCAAAGCATCAGAAAAAACCATCATATGACCGTATGCCTTGTCTGCGCTATCTGTGATACGCTGCTGATCACGCTGGGGATACTGGGAACAGGTGAGTTGATAGCTTCCAATCCTATGCTGCTTAAGCCTGCTGCATGGGGAGGTGCAGCATTTCTGGCATGGTACGGATTCGGATCTTTCCGCTCTGCCATCAAAGGCGGACAGCTGGAAACCGGGGAGGTGGCCAAGACAGGATTGAAATCAATTATCCTGCTAACCCTTTCCATCACCCTGCTTAACCCGCATGTCTATCTGGATACGGTAGTCATGCTCGGCTCAATCAGTGGACAATATGACGGTCTGGATCGTTACATGTTCGGATTTGGAGCAATGACCGCATCTTTTGTATGGTTCTATACTCTTGGATTCGGAGGACGAGCTCTCGCACCGCTTTTCAAGAAGCCCGTAACATGGAGGGTGCTGGACAGCGCTGTCTGCCTGACCATGTGGTTTATCGCATGGAATCTGGCTGAAAAGGCCATGAGCGTTTAGTAAAAATGCCTGCCCAGTGCCACCACCAGCATTCCCGCGAGCATGGCCAGAAAAACATTTTTGGTTTTGAAAGTGATAGCCACGGTGATTAGACCGCCCGCGAGCCCGATTAAACCTTCATTGAAGAATCCGGGGGCGGCAAGGGAGATGAGAATAGTACCGGGAAGAGCTTTCAATGCTCTGCCGAAACGTCCGCCAGTGGGGAGATAGCCAGCCAGCAACAGACCGCCTACGCGCATAAAGTAAGTTGCAAGCGCAGCAAGAGCGATAACCAGAACCGCATTTTCAGGACTGTAAAGATTCATTATGGCACGTCCTCCACTTCTGCTTCCGGTTCGACTGCGGGAACAAATGCCGCACAAATTGCACCGAGAATTCCGCCGACCAAAATATACCACTTTCCTGGGACAAAATGCTCTGTAAGCACCGACGCACTGATGGCTACCAGCCATGGCAACACGTCCTGTCGGCCCTGCCACAGGGAGACTGCCAGCGCTGTAAAAACTGCGGTAAAGGCAAAATCAAGGGCCAGTATTTTTGGATCAGGTATCAATCCGCCGAAGTACATTCCCCCCATGGTTCCGGAGCTCCAAAAAAGCATGAGCAGCAACCCGCCGCCAAGCAGGTGGAACACATCACCCTCACCCTTGCGGGCCGCAACCATGGTCATGGCCCAGTTCTCGTCAGCCACAAAATGCATTATTCCCAAGCGTTTCAGCACTCCCTGTCCGGCAAATAAATCTTTAAGAGAAGCACCGATAAGAACGTAACGCAGATTCACAACAACCACCGCAAGAGCCATTTCAAGTACAGGAAGCGGAGCATTCCACATATCCACCAACACAAATTGCGCCGACCCCGCAAACATGAACACGTTCAAAGCCATCATATCGGTCCAGCTTATGGACTTCTGTGCAGCCAGAACACCCAGCACCCCCGCATAAGCAACTACACTGGGTAAAAGCGGGACGTTAGCTTTAACGCCGCGCATAAAACCGCTCATATACAAACCTCCAGCATGAGGAAAATTACTTGAAAAGGAAAAACCAAGAATAGGACAGAACTGCTATTTAGCCGAAATATGAAAAGGTTAAAAGATACAGATTAATCAAAAATCGACAGCACAAAAGAAAAGGCCCGTCCGAAAGAACGGGCCTTTAAAATTATCGAATACAATTAAAAACTATTTCAATAAATCGCGAACCTCATCGCCGGATTTTGCAGCTAAAGCTTTCTCAGCCAAAGCACAACAATCATCCATTGATACAGCGCGAATGGCTTCCTTCACTTCAGGTATGGAAGGCCCGCTCATGCTCAGCTCATCAAGACCGAGTCCAAGCAGCAATGCTGATGCCTTAGGGTTACCTGCCAGCTCACCACACATACCGACCTCAATTCCGGTGGTCTTTGCAGCATCGCAAGTCATTTTGACCATGCGCAGCACAGCAGGATTGAGGCTGTCGCAAATCTTGGCAACAGACTTGTTACCTCGGTCCGCAGCCATAACGTACTGGGTAAGATCATTGGTACCGATACTGAAGAAATCGCAGATTGCACCAAGCTTTTCAGCTTCTGCAACAGCGGACGGAACTTCAATCATAATTCCGGTCTTAATCTTATCGGCGATCTTTACGCCTTCAGAAAGAAGACCTTCGCGAACCTCGGCCTGAAATGCGAGGACGCCTTCAAGCTCTTCCACCCCGGAAATCATGGGGAACATGATCCAGATATTTTCCTCACTGGCAGCACGCAGTAAAGCGCGCAACTGGGTGCGGAAAAGCTCAGGACGAGCCATGCAGAAACGTACTCCGCGTTCGCCGAGGAACGGATTCTCTTCAACCGGAGTATCGAGATATTTAACCGGCTTATCGCCGCCGATATCAAGGGTGCGGATAATTACAGGATTGCCATTCATGGCCTTGGCAGCTTCTACATATGCTTCGAACTGCTCCTGCTCATCCGGTTCCTGATCACGGTCCTGAAAAAGGAATTCGGTACGGAAAAGCCCTACGCCCTCTGCTCCATATTCGAGCACACGAGGCGCATCGGCAGGAGTACCGATATTACCCATGACCATAATTTCAGTGCCGTCCACAGTCTTGGCCGGGGCAGCACCTTTAGCCTTGGCTTCTTCACGATCAGCCAGCCACTGATCACGCTTGGCCGAAATTTCATCCAGCTTGGCCTGATCCGGTGCGGTCCAAACCACGCCTTCAAAACCGTCAAGGGCAATCATCTTGCCATCGGAAACCTGCTGGAAGCATTCCCCTGTGCCGATAACCGCAGGGATACCCATAGAACGGGACAAAATTGCGGCGTGGGAGGTTGCCCCGCCAATCTCGGTAACAATCCCCAGCACTTTTTCAGGGTCCATTCCGGCAACATCAGACGGGGTAAGATCATGAGCTACGATGATAGATTCACGTTCAAGCCTTATAGCCTGTTCACCTTCTCCGGTCAGCACACGCAATACACGCCCTCCGCAATCCATAACGTCTGCGGCACGGGCTTGCATGTAGGCGTCATCGAGTCCCCGGTAATCAGAAGCCATCTTGTCCATGACCTGAAACCATGCGAACTCGGCATTAACCTTCTCTGCGGAAATAAGGTCCGCAGCGTTATCACGCATGTCCTTATCGCCTAAGATCAAGCCGTGCACTTCAAAAATTGCGGCGTTGGCTTTGCCTGCGGTCTTTTCAGTTTCACGCTGTAAAGCCTGAATATCTGCAAGAGCCGTTGCGATTGCCTGATCAAGACGCTCAGCTTCGGCATCAGTATCGGAAACGTCAATACGCTCTACTTCGGGCAAGGTTGCCAGATGAGCATAAACCGGACCAACTGCATAACCTGTGGATGCCGGAGCACCGGAAACAAATCCTTCGCCACCGACCTTGCAGGGTTCAGTTTCCATGACCACTTCAGCTACATCTTCATCGCGCTCACCGAAATTATCGGCATGCAAAGCCTTCAAGCCTTCAATGGCCTGCTGTGCATCAGGTCCGGTCGCAGTGACAGTGATGGTTTCGCCGTTCTTGACCGCCAGCAAAGCAACCTGATTGATGCTCTTGCCGGATGCTGTCTTATCGTCCTTGCGAATCTGAATAGTAGACTGAAATTTACCGGCCACGGCAACAAGGTTCGCTGCCGGGCGAGCGTGTAATCCCATCTTATTGATGACCAGCAGGTCGCAACTGACCTCTTCGCCTTCCAAAACTTCTTCCTGAGCAGGACCGGCAGCCTGAACAGTCTCTCCGGTAATCGGGGCCAACTGCTCAATCTTTACATTCAAAGCTGCGCCAGCCTCAGCACTCACCTCTTTAAGAGAAGCGCCTACCGAAGCCTGCACTGCTGCAGCCATGGTTCCTTCCACAATCGGAGCCGAGCAAAGCAGAACCTTTTCCTTGACCTCATCGGGCAGGAAATCCAGTGCGGTTTCAGCACTCATGAGCGCACTGCCAAGGTCCATTATGACCAGCACACCTTCTTCGGATTGTGCGGCAACTGATTCAATGGCCATCATAACCTTCATAGGGTCGGTACCGATGGGGTTGTCCGGGTCATCAATGCCGCCAGCGGCTTCCATGACCACAGAGCCGCGAGTCATCTGCTCAGCCAGTTCCAAAACACCCTGCGCCAACATCTGGCTATGGGAAACAATTACTAATCCTACCATTATAAGACTCTCCGAGGGCCCTGCCGGGGGCATAATATCTATGAAAGTACTTCTTTCAGGGTCTCAAGCATGTAATAAGAAGAAGTTGCACCGGGATCCTGATGACCGATAGAACGTTCGCCGAGATAGCTGGCGCGTCCTTTTCTGGCCTGCAGAGGGATGGTGTCGGCAAGGGCCTTTTCACCTACGGGCAGTGCAGCTTCAACAATTGCGAGAACATCATCACCGTTTCCGGCCTTCTCTTTGACCACTTCGAGCACAGGTGCCCAGAGATCGTACATGGTCTTGTCGCCGAGATCAGGACGACCGCGCTGGAGGATGCCTTCAACACCGGCTTCGATTACTTTAGCGAAATCTTCGGAACTGAGTTCTTCCTTACCGCCCATGATCATGCCGCCCTTCATCCAGAAAGTTCCGTATAGGGGACCACTGGCACCGCCGACGCTGGACATGAGAGTCATACCAACAGTCTTAAGGATTGTGCCGATATCTTTGGCTTCTACAGTGGGCAGCTTTTCCATGACCTTACCGAAACCGCGGTTCATGTTGATTCCGTGGTCGGCATCACCGATAGCGGCATCGAGTTCAGTGAGATATTCTTTTTTGTCGGCGTAAACTTCGTTAAGCTTTCCGAGCCATGCAATAAGTTGAGCCTTGTTCATGGACATTTTCTATCCTCCAAAAGATGACGCCATTAAAAACTGGGTCAGGTTTAAAATTACGGTGGGCATATACGATAACAGCGTCAGCCCGGAAATACTCTTTGAAAAAGAGGCATTATTTCTAAAACGGGAACGCAGACGTGAAAGAACTCTCCCACGCCTGCGCATTTTAAACTAATAATAAAGCAAAGTTAAGCCTAGCGGACAAAACCGGGAGTCTGTGCCGGGGCATCCCAGAACTTAAGCATTTCATCATCAACCTTAAGCAGAGTGATAGAGAAGCCCTGCATTTCCAGAGAAGTGATGTAGGGTCCGATCAGGTTACGGACAATGTTGATACCCTTGGCTTTGCAGACTTCATCAAGCTTTCTGTATACAGCGTAAAGTTCGGAAACCGGGGTTCCGCCCATGCTGTTAACAAATGCGATAACGTTGTCACCCTTGGCGAACGGCTCATCGGTCAGTTCTTTATCTTCCCATTCGGTGCCGTTCCATTCGCGAACGATCCGGGTGTATGCGGGGTCATCAATGATCTGCTCAGCGGCATACTGGGTCATTTCATCAACAGATTTAAGGGGCATGCGCTCAATACCGGGCTCGCCGTGAATACCGATCCCCATCTCAACTTCGTCTTCACCGAGTTCGAAAGTCGGTTTACCTGCTGCGGGAACGGTGCAGGAAGTGAGAGCTACACCAAAAGAACGGCCATACTGGTTAACCTTGCGGCAAAGATCGGAGCATTTTTCAAGATCGTATCCTGCTTCAGCAGCTGCGCCGACAATTTTTTCAGCCAGAACGGTGGTACCAACGCCGCGTCTACCTGCGGTGTAAAGGCTGTCCTTAACGGCTACGTCATCATCAATCAAAATATTCTGAACCTTTACGCCTTCTGCAGCAACAAGCTCAGCAGCGGCTTCAAAGTTCATTACGTCACCAGTGTAGTTCTTTACCATAAAAAGAACGCCGGCACCGCTGTCTACGGCTTTGGCGCATTCGTACATCTGGTCAGGGGTGGGAGAAGTAAAAACTTCACCGGGGCAGGCGCCGTCAAGCATACCTTTGCCGACAAAACCGCCGTGCATGGGTTCATGACCGGAACCACCGCCGGAAACAATAGCTACTTTTCCTTTAACAGGAGCATCTTCACGGACTACGTAGTAGGGATCGTAGTTTACTTTCAGTTCAGGATGCGCGAGGGCCATACCCTCAAGCTGTTCCTTAACCACATTTTCCACATCATTGATCAATTTTTTCATAGTTAAAATCACCTCTGGTTCTAGGTTCCTTACGTGATGGCAACATTAAATCAATTGAGAAACATTGTCGACAAATGAACGCGTTTTTTTTCGCTTCCATTTAAATCATTTTTATTTACGGAATATAATTTTCATTTTCGAAAACATTTTCCTTAATATTTTCCATGAGAAATGATTTTAACCCCTGTTTCATCCCTGAGACGATCCCATCAGGAAAATAGATGCTGTATTGAATAACATACGCTTATAGGAAAATAGTTGGCACTTACCATACCAGCAAACTATGCATGAAAACTTACTATTTCAAATTCGAACTCTTCACTATTTAATTGATAGTGATTTTTTTTATCAATTAGGCTGGTCAGCCTCTATTTTGATGATTATATTTAATTATACACAAAAAAACATAATTCATTATTTTAATAAAAGGCAGGATCATACCTCATCCGGGGGAGAGGGGGACAACATGAAGAATTTAATATTTATAACATTAATATCACTTTTTATTGCGGCTTCGGGCGCACAGGCAGCAACTATTAACGGATGGGCGCACAGCGATAACATTAGCGCCGACATATACACAACCTACTCAGCAAGTGAGTCCAGTTTGTTACTTACCGTAACCAATACTTCGCCGGCGACCTCAGCATATCTCAGTGGTCTGTTATTTTCAGCTTCGGGGGCGACCTTAAACTTAAGAGAAGTAGCTTATTACTCTGACTCTATTTCAACTTCACCATTAAATGTTACAGACAACTGGTCTCAAGGGACTCCTGCAAGCGCCCTTCTCAACTCCCAACCCATGAAGTACCTTGAAGGATTAGATACAACCATTTTCACCGGTAGTGACTTTTTAGGCGGATCTCCTAATGACGCACTTCCAATAGGCTGGACGGCAAATTTCATGTTCGATGTGGACGGGGCTTATACCGAATCCATAAATAACTTTGTAGCTCGTTTTCAGGGCATTAATTATCCCGGACTAACCGGATCAGACAGTGATTTTGCCTCCTCTGTACCGACTCCCATACCGGGAGCAATCTGGTTGCTCGGAGCCGGATTGGGAGGACTGGCTATACTAAGACGCAGAATGCAGGTGTGACCGTAAAATCCTCCGGCAGAGAGATTCTGCTGGAGGATTTTTTCTGTTCATATCATTCGCCATAATCATAACATTATTGCCTGATGAAACTTTAAAGCCGTCGAAACAGAATAGTATACTTTTAAATTCCTACAGACTTCCCTAAACCTAGAATCATGCGTATATTTAAAGTATATCCAGAAATTTATACCAAAAAAGCATAATTTGTCATTGGTAATATTATTGAAAAGGGTCAAGGGGGAGGAATCATGTATAAATTCATATTTGTACCAATACTGGCAGTCATGCTTGCAACATCGGCAGCTCAGGCCGCAACAATCTCCGGCTGGACACACCCTGACTACGTAAAGGCTGACATTAATACCTCATACTCCCCCGCAGATTCCAGCCTGCTGCTGACAGTAAAGAACACCTCTCCGGCAGACTCAGCAACACTGAGAGGACTTCTATTTACTGCTCCTGATGTGACACTGACCCTGCGGGAAGTATCCTACTATTCCCAATCAGTCTCCACTCCCATACAAGTCACCAAAAACTGGAATATTGATTCTGCAGAGGGAACAAATCTAAATGCGGAACCTATGAAATATTACGATGGACTGAACACAGTTTTATATACCGGAAATAATTTTCAGGGAGGTAATCCTAAAACAGGTCTCGATGTCGGCTGGACTGCAACTTTCCTGTTTGATGTGGATGGTGAAATGGAAGCACCATTGAATCAATTCATCGCCAGATTTCAAAGCATAGATTATGCTGGAATGACTGCATCAGACAGTGACTTCGCACATTCTGTCCCGACACCTATTCCGGGTGCTGTTTGGCTGTTCACTTTCGGACTGGCCGGAATTGCCCTATTACGACAAAGAATAATCACTTCATAAAACTAAAAATCCTCCGGCAAATCAATTTCGCCGGAGGATTTTTTTTATCTGGTACGGAATAAATTTCTATTTCTTCAAATTGCTGACCGACTCCCGCTCGACAAGAGAGGGCTCAACCTTTATCTGCAACCCTTCGATTCGCTTACTGGACAACCTATCGATAAGGGTATCCACTGCACGTGCTGCTATTTCTTTCTTCGGCTGGTGAATGGTGGTTAGTGCCGGAGCTGTAAAACGGGAAATATAAACATTGTCATAGCCGATAACCGACAGGTCCTGCGGCACCCTGACTCCAAGTCTAACCGCTTCACTCAGCATACCGATAGCCATCATATCGTTACAAACAAATACGGCACTGGGCAGTTTATCAAGCCCGAAGAGATAATGCATGGCCTCGACTCCGCCTTCGCAACCATAATCACCTTCCACTATCCACTCGTCACGAACAGGAAGACCTGTCTCGACCATAGCTTGTCGATAACCTTCCAGACGTTCCTTGGCTGAACGGCGGTCCTGCGGTCCAGCGATGCAACCGATATCGGTATGCCCCTTGGCGATTAAATACTTAGTGGCCAGACGAGCCCCGCTAAGTGAATTGTCATAAATCCTGTCCACATTATCTGATTCCGGACCCCAGTCGAAAACAACAATGGGAACGCTGCGCTCAGCTTCAATCAGATTGATAATCTCATCATTCACTTCACTGCAAAGGAGCAGCAAGCCGTCTACGCGTTTCTCCTCAAGAGCATCGAGATTGGCTTCCATGCGGTTGATATCACCCTCTGTATTGCACAGGAAAAGAGTATACCCTCGCTCATAGCAACGGCGTTCAACCCCATGCACCACCTCGGCAAAGAAAGGGTTGCGGCTGGCAGTTACCAGCATGCCCAAAGTCCGGGTCTGCTGAACTTTCAGACTGCGTGCAATGGAAGACGGACGATAATTCAACTCCTCCACAGCCCGCTCCACCAGCTCCCGCTTCTCGTCACTGACGAATCGAGTCCGGTTTAGAACATGTGATACAGTAGAGGTGGAAACGCCTGCCAATTTTGCTACGTCTTTGATGGTCGCCATAAAATTTTTACGAATTATCCTTTATAAATTTATTCACTTCTTCAAGGCTGGGAATGGAAGTCTGAGCGCCAAGACGGGTTACAGAAATCGCTGCCGCACCGTGTGCAAAACCAATAGCTTGTTCGAGACTTGCGCCCTTCTGCATGGAAGCAACCAGTGCACCATTAAAAGTATCCCCGGCAGCAGTCGTGTCCACAGGATCAACCTTGTACCCGCGGATAAGCTTCTTCCCTTCCGCACGGCTCACAAACGCCCCCTTCTCACCAAGTGTAATCAATACCGTTTCAACGCCTTTGCCGTGCAACACACAAGCAGCCATTGCAGCGTCATCCTCACTCTCCACCTTTACTCCGGTAAGCAATTCTGCTTCGGTTTCGTTGGGAGTGATTATATCAAGATTCGCCAGCAGAGAATCGGGCAAGGCACGGGCGGGTGCTGGATTCAAAATTACTTTTGTTCCTGCTTCGCGGGCTTCTTTTGCAACAAGCTCAATTGTTTCCAGCGGACTTTCAAGCTGCATAAGCAGGGTTTCAGCTTCGCGGATCAAACCAAGATGAGGCTTAAGAGCTTCGGGAGTAAGCGCTGCATTGGCTTCAGCAGAAATAGAAATGGCATTCTCGCCGCCGGCAGCAATCTGGATCAAGGCGATTCCGGTGGGCAGACCTTCCACAGTCATAACCGCAGAGGTTTCAATCCCGTCCTGCTGAAATTCATTGATCATACGCCGTCCGAAATCATCATCCCCCACACAGGCAATAAAACCGATTTCCGCACCAAGACGGGCCGCAGCCACCGCCTGATTAGCTCCCTTGCCGCCGGGTATGATCTGATAACCATGCCCGGTAACGGTCTCGCCGGGACGCGGGAAATTATCCACCTGCAAAACATGGTCAGCATTTACACTACCGAGAACGATTAATCTGGGCGAAGCCATAACACTCTCCATCTCGCGAACAAGGCGTGTCGACAACAATCGACACGCCTTGGAATATTCAATTATTTTACAACCATCAAGGGGACGGGAATATAAGCATCAACCTTTTCGCCCTTGAGAACCTTATCGGCAGTTTTAACACCGAGGAGACCTATCAGTGCGGGCTGCTGAGCGATGGTTCCGGCCATGTCGCCGCGCTTAACTGCAGCAACACCGTCATCGGTACCGTCAAAACCTACAACCACAACTTTCTTACCGGCAGCCTGAAGAGCGCGGATAGCGCCGAGTGCCATTTCATCATTCTGAGCAAAAACACCCTGCACATCGCCATTAGCGGCAAGCAGGTTTTCCATTACGTTCAGGCCCTTGGTGCGGTCAAAATCAGCAGGCTGTGAAGCGAGAACCTTGAAGCCGTTAGCTTTAACTGCTTTGGCAAATCCTGCGCCACGGTCACGGGCTGCGGAAGTACCGGCCAGACCTTCAAGCTGGATAACTTTTGCGCCTTTACCCAGTTTTTCTGCCATGAAATCACCGGCCATTTTACCACCTGCTACGTTATCGGAAGCAATGTGGGAAGCAACTTTACCTGCGGAAGCGCCACGGTCGAGGGTCAGCACAGGAATATTGCTGCGGTTGGCAAGACGGATAGCGTTAACAACTGCATCGGAATCAGTGGGGTTGATCAAGATAGCCTTTACGCCGCGTACGGTAAGGTCCTCAACGTTAGCCAGTTCCTTTGCAGGGTCATTCTGGGAATCGAGCACGATGAGTTCGTAACCCATGTCTTTAGCTTTCTTAACAGCACCGTCCTTGAGGGTGACGAAGAAGGGGTTGTTCAGGGTGGAAACTACAAGTGCGAGGGTTTCCTTAGCCTGTGCGGAAACGCTGAGGCCTAAAGTAAGTACCAGAGCCATGGCGAGGGTCATAAGTTTTTTCATCCTACACTCCTAATGTTTTTATTACTTGCTTTTGGTATCCACCAAAACCGCTAAAAGGATGACCAGCGCCTTGGCTATCATCTGATAATAGGAAGATACATCAAGCAAATTCAGTGCGTTATTTAGAAAGCCGATAATGAGCGCACCCAGCAGGGTTCCCATGATCGTGCCTTTACCACCCATAAGAGAAGTTCCGCCGAGAACAACAGCGGCAATAGCATCCAGCTCATAACCGTATCCGGCAGTAGGCTGAGCCGAGGAAAGACGAGAGGTTACGATCAGACCGGACAAAGCCGAAAGAAATCCGGCAATAGCGTAAACCGCAATCTTGATTCTATCCACATTGATACCGGAAAGACGGGTAGCCTCTTCATTTCCGCCAAGCGCGTAAATATAGCGTCCAAGACGGGTATGATTCAGCAGGTACCACGCTGCGCCAAAGGTAAAAGCCATAATCCAGATGGGGAACGGAATGCCTAGCAGATAGCCGGTACCGATAAAGGCGAAAGAGTCGGCAACTTCAGTGAATCCGGTGGAGATGGGCCGACCGTCCGTGTAAACAAGGGTCAAGCCGCGCACGAGGGTCATGGAAACCAGCGTGGCAATGAATGCCTGCACTTTTCCTTTAGCAATAATGACCCCGCTGATTCCGCCTAGAATCGCTCCTGCGCCAAGAGCTGCACCGACAGCCACAATTACCGGCATCTGAGCCGCAATAAGGCTGGCTCCAACAGCCCCGCAAAGAGCCAGTACCGAACCGACAGAAAGATCAATGCCCGCAGTGAGAATGACAAGGGTCATACCCACAGCCATGACCGCGTTAATGGCTGTCTGACGCAGGATGTTCAGGATATTTCCTGTGGTGAAAAAATTGGGATTGAGAAAAGAAACAATGACGATCATTACTACAAGAGCAATGAGTGTTTTTTGCTCAATCAATCTATCTTTGACGGACACTGTTTTAAGCTGTCCCTTAACTGCTTCGCTCATGCGACCTCCTGTCCCGTACTTAAAAATATATTCACTGCCTATCGGCCCCTGCCGATGGCGCAGGCCATGAGTTTTTCCTGATCAGCTTCTTCCGCTTTGTATTCCCCGCAGATACGGCCTTCGTGCATAACAAGGATACGATCAGACATACCGAGGATTTCTGGCATTTCAGAAGAAACAAGAATGATGCTCATCCCCTCTTCCTTGAAACGGTTGATGAGCTGATAGATTTCTTTTTTAGCCCCCACATCCACTCCTCGGGTCGGCTCATCAAGGATGAAAACCTTGGGGCGATCCATGAGTCCTTTGGCGATGGCGACCTTCTGCTGGTTACCGCCGGAAAGGTTGCCGACAGCCTGGTCACGCGAAGGAGTGCGGATATTGAAAGTATCGATGTAGGAATCCACAGCCTCTTTTTCCCGGCTGCGATGAATGTGACCTGCTGCGGATGAAAATTCACGCAGGGCGGCAAGGGTCATATTTTCTATAATTGAAAGGCCGAGCACCAGCCCGTCTGCCTTGCGGTCTTCACTGATGTAAGCGATTCCAGCTTCAAGAGCATCGTGCGGAGATTTGATCTTCAAGGTTTCACCGAACAGAGAGACAGAACCGCCTGTGACGGGATAAGCCCCGTAAATGGCCTTCATCAGTTCGGTACGCCCTGCGCCCATCAAACCGGAAACTCCGAGGATTTCACCCTCGTGAAGGGAGAAAGAGATATTATCCAATCTAGGACCGGAAAGCTCCTTGACTTCAAGGCTGACTTGCCCCGGCTGAACTTCTACACGGGGAAATTGTTCATCAAGCCTGCGTCCGACCATCATTTCAATAAGACGATCTTCGTCAATATCGCTCACAGGGCTTTCGCCGATGAATTGACCGTCACGTATTACCGTAACGTCATCACAAATTTCAAAAATTTCTTTTAAACGGTGTGAAATGTAGACAATCCCGTGCCCGGAATCGCGAAGCTCATTAATTACATTAAACAGAGCGGTGGTTTCAGTCTCAGTCAGGGTATCGGTGGGTTCGTCCATGATGATAACCTTGGACTCAAATGAAATGGCTTTGGCGATCTCCACCATCTGCTGCTCACCAATCCCCAACTCGCCCAGCCGGATTTTGGAAGACCGTTTCACTCCCAGCTTTGCAAGCAGTTTATCAGCACTGGCATACATATCCTTCCAAAGGATACGGCCCATAGTTCCCACTTTTTCCCGGCCCAAAAAAATATTTTCAGCAATGGAAAGCTCAGGAAGCAGGTTCAATTCCTGATGAATAATGCTGATTCCGGCCTGCTGGGAATCACGAGGGCTCTTGAAATTACGATTCTGACCAAGATAATTGATGAAGCCAGCATCGCGCTTATATATCCCGGTCAAAACCTTCATAAGCGTCGATTTGCCTGCACCGTTTTCGCCAACAAGACCCATGACCTTGCCAGCTGAGACATTCAGGTTAACGCCATCGAGAGCTTTAACGCCCGGAAAACTTTTTTCTATTCCTTCCAACCTGAGCAGTACACTCATGGTTTCCCCCTAGAAAACTACGCCGGCCTTGAAAGTAATATTCGCGTAAGGAGTGAACTCTCCGGTCCGAACAATGGCAACGCTCTTTTTCGTGTTGAGCTTGAAATTTACGTGGCGCACATAATCCACCGGGATATCCTTGCCGCGCTGAGCAGACTCCATTTCAAGAACACTGATCAATTCATCATGTCTGTCCGAACTTACATCCTTGAACTCTTCTGCCAATTCAACAGACTCAAGTTCCATTTCCATTAAAACGGCCTTAACCACATCAATGAAGGAAGGAATCCCTTCAGAAACAGCCAGATCAATACGCTGCACACCTTCAGGAATAGGCAGTCCGGCATCGCAGACGGTCAACGCATCAAAATGGCCCAGCTTGGATATAATATATGATAATTCAGAATTAAGAAGTCCTGTTCTTTTCATGTTTTCTCCTAAGTAAAAAAGCATCCCCATACGGGCAAAGTAACCAACCAGTAACATCATCGAAACGTTTGCGCAATCGATTCGATAATCAACTAACGAGTCAATTCTTATTAAGCGCCAATGTCGAATTATTTGACTTATACAGTCTAATAACACACATTGATAACTCGGAGGAATATCATGCAGAAAATTTTAATTTGGCTCACGTTGTTGTTTTGTGCTCAGCCCGCATTCGCTCAAGCCCCACTGCAAGCAGTCTTACTTGTTGACCGCCCTCTCCCGTATGAAACATACATATATAGACTACTTGAGCTTGCATTAAAAAATCAGCAGCAAGCGTATAAATTAGAGATTGAAATAATTGATGCAACGCAACCCAGAAGAGTAAAAATAGTAAGCTCTTCCCCAAAAAACTACGTGATAGCACTAGGGAATCGCAATGAACACGAAAAACAGCTGCAGCCCATTTATATTCCCATCCAGCTGGGACTAGGTTTGGGGCAGCGCATCATGCTCACACGTTCTGAAGTAAGGGACAGCCTGAAAGGTGTAAAAAATCTGAAAGATCTGTCTAAATTTGTTTTTGCGCAGGGGCTGGGTTGGTCAGATGTAAAAATATTACAGGATGCCGGATTGAAAGTTTATACCCCTGCGGACCCGGCAAGTATTCCGGGAATGCTGATGCGTAAAAGAGTCGACCTTTATCCGCGCGGACTATTCGAGATTGATCTTGAATATAAACGTTATGTACCGGACCATCCTGATCTTGTTATCGATGATAATATAGTCCTCACCTATCCATTAGCATCCTTTTTTTATGTCAGAGAAGACAACAAATTACTGCATGACGCAATCAAGAAAGGACTTGAAAAGGCATACTACTCTGGTCAATTGCAAGACCTGATTATGACCGATCCAACATTTAGCAAAACATTACGTGAAATCCAGCTGGACAAACGGGTGAAAATTGAAGTGCCTGTTGAAAGTCTTGATGTCAGTGAAAAAGCATTATCGGCTTTGAAAAAGTTTACTTTTGTGCCCGGAAAGAAAGTTGGAGAGAAGGTAAAATAAAAGACGGCGCACTATCCACGCTCTTCCGTTAATAATTTTTATTTTCAAACAAAACAGTTAAGATAACAAAAAAAAGGCCCAACCTTTCGGTTGAGCCTTTCTGATGAAGCATGGTGGTTGCGGGGGCCGGATTTGAACCAACGACCTTCGGGTTATGAGCCCGACGAGCTACCAAGCTGCTCCACCCCGCGTCACTGGAAAGAGGTTCTACAGACGAGACCACTTCCTGTCAACAGCTATTTACAAATTATTTAAATTTTCTTATCTCATCTCTCGATATGACAAACCACTACGAACTATCTCTCGTAATCCCTGTCTACAATGAACAGGATAATTTACGTAAACTAATGCAGGAAATAGATTCGGCCTTAGAACCGACTGATATTCCATATGAAGTTATATTTGTAGATGACGGCAGCAAAGACAACAGTCTCGCCGTTCTCAAGGATATTTCATCAACCTATCCCAAAGCCCGCTATATTTCATTTGCGGAAAACCGGGGACAGTCCGCTGCCTTCTGTGCCGGATTCGATGAAGCCCGCGCACCGCGTGTCGCCACTATGGATGCAGACCTGCAGAATGACCCTGCCGATCTTCCAGCCATGTACGCCCTCTACAATGAAGGACACACCATGACCATCGGCTGGCGTCAGAAACGCAAGGATGTCTGGATTAAGCGTATCGCTTCCAAAATAGCAAATGCCATCCGTAACAGACTGACCAACGAGACCGTGCAAGATACCGGATGCTCCCTTAAAATCATGGATACTGCCATGGTCCGCGCAATCCCACGCTTTAACGGCATGCACCGTTTCCTGCCCACACTCATGAAAATGCAGGGAGCTTCCGTTGCTGAGATGAAAGTCAACCACCGTCCCCGCTTCGAAGGTGAATCCAAGTACGGAACCATCGACCGCGCAATAGCCGGTGGTTATGACCTGCTTGGAGTACGCTGGCTTCTGGGTCGCCATTTCTCATACAGTGTAAAAGAACGTAGCGATGACAAATAAATGAGTGCAGTAAGCAGTGAATCAAAAGTAAGCATGAAGGCCCTGATCAAAGGGCTTGCTATGCTTAGTGTCTTGGGGCTTTCGGTTTATCTGATCCGCTATGCCGGACTTGCCGATGCCCTTGATACCCACTGGATGGACGAACATGTGCGCTCTCGCGGACTTACCGGAGTACTCACCTATGTGGGATTGGCGGCATTCTTTTCGGCTGTCGGTTTTCCCAGACAGGTGATCTGCTTCATGGGCGGATACGCGTACGGTTTCGCTCTTGGAACCCTGCTCGGAACCATCGGCACAGGACTCGGTTGCGCCGGAGCATTCGTCTATTCCCGGCTGGTAGGCCGTTCTTTCATTAAAAGGAAGTTCGGTGCACGCATCCAGAAAGTCGATGATTTCCTGAGCCGCAGCCCCTTCAACATGGCTCTTACGATCCGCTTCTTCCCATTGGGCAGTAATGTAGTCACAAATATTCTGGCGGGGGTAACCAGTATTCCAGCCCTGCCCTTCATACTTGGTTCCACTGTTGGATACTTACCCCAGAACATGGTCTTCGCTCTCTTCGGAAGCGGCGTGGAAGTATCATCAAGCTTGCGCATGATCATGGCAGTGGTGCTCTTTGTCATTTCCACCCTGCTGGGATTCAAAATCTACCGCAAATACCGCAATCAGGCTGAAGCGGTAGTGGAATAACAGCCTCAAAATATCTCACATAAAAATCCCGGACAGGTCCGACCTGTCCGGGATTTTTATGTGAGATTTCAACCGCAGACACCAAAATGGCTGCGTTCTTTTTGCAAAGACTAATCAACACCGCATTGTTTTTTACCGGCATTAAAAATTTTACTTTCGTTATCAAGACACCTGCCCAGCACTTCTGCTTCCGCCTCAGTAGTATGAATAGATAAATTTTTAATACATCCCATAAGTCCCTGCTTTGCCCTGCTGAAGACAGGACGCATACATACTGCTTTCTGGCCGGGAGCAGCCATAAGTTCGTTTTCAAGCTCATTCAATACAGAATTCATACATCCCTTGAAGCTTTGTATGTCATTATCAGTTATTTTATCATCGTCCTTATCAATATAAGACAAACAAGAATCGATCTTATGATCCAAATTGGACGCAATGGCAGATCCTGCGAACATAAATGATAAAATAACAGCCAACAGAATGGTAGTTTTTGTCATGGTTCTCTTCCTCTCAGTTCCCGGTTTGTAATTTAAAGTAAGATTACTGGCTATAACCGAAGCCACTAAAGCAAGTCTCCTAACCACACGCCAAACTAACATAGCAATCCGACCAAAAACAAGACAAACTTGATCACAGGATCAAAATCCACATTCTTTTTTGATTGACATCGAAAATCGTTTTCAATATCAAGAAAGCACTTTTCTCAACAAAATAAACAAAACAAAAACACATGAGATTTAGCATATGACCCCAAAATTAATAGCCAATTCGCTGCATACATTGATTAAAACCAAACAACCCACATTCCTCTGGGGGCCTCCCGGAGTTGGAAAAAGTCAGGTTGTAGCCCAAGTAGCTAACGAATTGGACCTCAAGCTTATAGATCTGCGCGCAGTGTTGCTCGATCCGGTTGACCTGCGCGGCCTGCCCCGCATTTCCGATGATGGTGACGCAAGCTGGTGCCCGCCCTCTTTCTTACCCAAAGACGGCAAGGGAATCCTGTTCCTTGATGAACTTAACGCAGCCCCTCCTTTGGTGCAGGCCGCCTGCTATCAACTGGTCCTTGACCGCAAGCTGGGAGAATACGCTCTCCCTGAAGGCTGGACCGTTATAGCAGCAGGAAACAGGGAATCGGATAAAGCTGTGACTCACCGTATGCCCTCTGCCCTTGCAAACCGCTTTGTACATCTCGACTTTGAAGTAAGCACTCCGGACTGGCTGGACTGGGCCGCTACAAACAACATCGCCGAAGAGCTGCTCGCTTTCATCAAATTCAGACCCGGCCTGCTGCATGACTTTGATCCTGCCCGCAACGAGAAAGCATTTCCTTCCCCCCGCTCTTGGGAATTTGTATCCGGGATCATCAAGGCCGCCCCCAGCCCGGAAGTTGAATATGAACTCTTCAAAGGGACAGTCGGCGAAGGTGCCGCAGCCGAATTCAGCGGATTTTGCAAAATCTACCGCAAGCTTCCCGACCCTGAATTCGTTCTCAAATCACCGGACAAAGTTACTATCCCCGAAGATCCTGCTACGGCATATGCTCTTTGTGAATCCGTAGCATCCAAAGCAGCCCCGGAACATGCGGAATCAATCATGGTCTTCGCCTCAAGACTGCCTGCTGAATTCGCCGTATTGCTGGTGCGTAATGCAGTCAAAAAAGACCGCTCCATTGTAGAGTCAGACGGCTTCAACCGCTGGGCCACCGCCAACTCGGACATCCTGTTCTAGGAATTTACTAATGAACGCTGACCGTAAACTGCTTAAGGCCCGTGCCGACCTGCTCTTGCAGCACCCCTTCTTCGGCTCCCTATGCCTGCGCATGGAGCCGCAGGAAGACCGCACGTGCGACGGTACATGGACCGATGGAAAAACCTTCGCCTACAATCCGCACTTTGTGGACAAGCTTTCCAATGAAGAACTACAGGGAGTGCTGGCTCACACCATCATGCATCCGGCCTGTCAGCACCACAAAAGACGCGGCAACCGTGATGTACGACTTTGGAATATGGCCTGCGACTACTCCATTAATTGGATTCTTTTGGAAGCAGGATTCCAGTTGCCCGAAGGGTTTCTGGATGATGAAAAATACCACGGCAAAAACGCCGAGGAAATTTTCACTGCACTGACAAAGGACTTCGACCAGTCCGGCAACCCGGAAATAGGCAAGCAGCAAGACGGCCCTAAACGCATTGATGTTGAGTACGAAGACGGACAAGGCGAAGGCAACGACCTTGAATCCGGCGATAATGAAGAACGTTCCCAGAATGGAGATGACGGAGAGTCATCATCAGAGGGCATGGACTCGGAAGAAATAGAGGATTCCCAAGGAGAAACCGATCAGGATCAATCAGCCGATCCCGGTGGAACCGGAGAAATCCGCGATGCAGATGATGCAGAGTCCGGTGACGGTGATTCCGGCGAAGAAACCGATAAAGACTGGCTGCTTGCGCTGGCGCAGGCAACCAATCAGGCCCGTGATTGTGGAGATCTGCCCGGAGGACTTGAGCGTCTGGTGGAAAAGCTGCTTTACCCGAAACTGGACTGGCGGGAACTTCTGGAACGCTTCATAAGTGCCAGAGCACGCAACGATTATGCCTGGCCCCCCCCCAGCCGCCGCCATCTGCACATGGGCCTGTATCTGCCCTCGCTTTCAACAGAACAACTGCCTGAAGTTGTGCTGGCAGTTGATACATCCGGCAGTATCGCCCCGCAGGAGCTGGAGCAATTTGCAGCAGAATTATCATCCATTCTGGAAGCATACGACACCACCCTCCGGGTTGTCTGGTGCGATCTCGAAGTAACTGGCGAACAAACCTTCACCCGTGCGGACCTGCCCCTTGAGCTGCAACCGCAGGGAGGCGGAGGAACAGACTTTCGGCCCGTATTTAATTTTATCGAGAGTAAAAACATCGATCCGGCCTGCCTTGTTTATTTGAGCGACATGGAATGCGGTCAATTTCCCGAACGCGAACCGGACTATCCGGTGCTCTGGGCCAGAACAGGCGGTGCAGGATACCCCCCGCCTTTCGGCGAAATGATTGATGTAATTTAGTTTATGATGCGCTTCGTGCTTTTAATAAATTGATTTCGTCTCCGGCGGCTTAAGGAGCTAAGCACCTTAAGAAGCCCTATCAGTTTTAAATTTATAAGGGGAAAGAATGATCATCGAATGGAACATCACAAAAAAACGCGGAAACTTCCGCCCGGTGCTGACTTATACAATCAGTCTGGAAGATTTTGAAAAGGAACTGGGACTGCCGCAGGTCGTGCTGGAATCAAATATTCCAGAACCACCGGATTCATGGTCTGCAAGCTGCCTGCCCGGAAAATGCGAACGAAACGGCTGCGACTGTACCGCATACCGTATCTATACCCCGGACCACAAAACCGGGGAAACAAGCGGCAAATTGATGCTTCCTTGGCGGGAAGGTTCCGACTATCCAGAAGTAAAAGAATCTTTCCTCAAACTCAGAAACAATTTCGAAGCAGTACTCAAAGAAGCATACGACAGCCATCCCATAGACGTTGAAGGCAAACTCGAACTTTCCGGAGACACCCGCCGCCATATTGCCAGCGGCCTTGTCTCGCAGCGTTTTCTAAAAGCAGCGGGATTCTGATATTTACGTAAAGATCATGCTGGTCCCTCCACCGGTATGTTCAGGCGTAGCCGGGTATACGGTTACGCCTTTTTTATCACCATTTCCACTTAACAAATAAACGCAGTAAAGGTATGAGAACCACCTAGATCACTTAAGGAGTCCAATCAGACCATGCCTTTTTACGAAATTTTCATCATATCCGTGGCACTCGCCATGGATGCCTTTACCATTGCCGTTGCCTGCGGTCTGTGCATGCCCGAAGTCAGCAAACGGCAGAACTTCAGGCTCTCTTTCCATTTCGGCCTGTTTCAGGCCCTGATGCCCCTTTTAGGCTGGCTGGCCGGACTTACCGTCAAATCCATGGTCGAAACGTATGCTCCTTGGATTTCCTTTTTCCTCTTAGCATTCGTGGGCGGAAAAATGATTCAGGAGTCCTTCGAAACAGACGATTCATGCGATACATACAAGGATCCCACCAAGGGACTTTCACTGGTATTCCTGTCGGTTGCCACCAGTCTGGATGCTTTAGCCGTGGGACTTTCATTTTCCATCATGGACTATCCCATTGCATTCCCCTGCGTTATGATCGGGATTACTGCACTGGTGCTGACTTCATTCGGACTCTGGCTGGGTAAATCATTTGCCAAAGCATCAAGCTACAGCCATATTGCCGAAAGGATAGGCGGAGTAGTTCTCATTCTAATCGGATTGAAACTGCTTCTACAGTAACTACCTGACTCTGTTGGCAAGGATATTAATTACTTTCCGCATAACCCTTTTGACAGCGGACCTCCAAGCGTATATCCTCACCTGAACTGTAAGCAACAATCAACCGGCTTCAATTGAGCAAGCCAAAGGATGGATATTTTTACCAAATGCCTTTATTGCAACCCCCTCCCTATAAACCCAAATTCCCTCTCCAATCGGGTCATCTCCAAACAATATTTCCTCGCCTCTTCCGGAAAGTCAGCCTCCCGCCTGTAGTCAAAAGAAGAATCGAAACTCCTGACGGCGACTTTCTTGATATAGACTGGCACCTTGCAAGCAGCTCACGCCTTGCTGTCATTGCCCACGGCCTTGAAGGTAATTCACGCAGACCTTACGTACTCGGCATGGCCCGCGCGCTCGTGCTCGCCGGCTGGGATTGCATCACCTATACTTTTCGCGGCTGCAGCAATGATCCAAACAAAAAGCCCGGAATGTACCATAGCGGCGACACCCGGGATATCCACACCGTACTTGAATACGGACTTAACCATGGTATTTACGATGATGCTGCCCTCATCGGCTTCAGCATGGGCGGCAACCACGTCCTGAAATACCTGGGAGAAGACCCGGACAAAGTTCCCGCTAAAGTAAAAAGAGCCATCGGCATATCTGTGCCCTGTGATCTGGAAGCCTCTGCTGTAAAACTCTGTGAAAAATCCAATTTCATTTACAGCAGTTATTTTTTGCGATCATTAAAGCAGAAAATAAAAGTAAAAAACAAACAATTCCCAGATCTTTACCCTCTCGAAAAACTCTCCTCCATCAAAAATATCGTTGATTTCGACAACGCTTATACCGCGCCCATCAACGGTTTTGCGGATGCTTCCGACTATTACCGCCAATCATCATGCAAACAATTCTTGGACAATATCAGGGTCCCGTCACTTGTTCTTAGTGCAGAAGATGATCCTTTCCTGACCCCGGAATGCTACCCTGTTGAAAATGCGGAAAATAGCCAACACCTGTACCTGCAAATCCCCAAATACGGAGGACACGTCGGTTTTGCCGACCTGCCTATGGAAAAACAGCTCTGGTCAGAAGACAGAACTGTAAGATTCCTGAATACGTGATAAGAAAAATCCCGGAGCGTTTGCTCCGGGATTTTTTATTTTTTATCTGCATAATCAAGCAGGGAAATAAGCATCTTGCGTAATCGCATAAAGTAGCAACTCAAATACAAGGGGGAGGTGCTGAATGCGGCAGTTTCGATATTCCCCGCGATCTTGCTCAATTCATCAAGACCCAGATTTACAAGGCTTCCCTTCAAGGTATGGGCACTCGAAACAACAACTTCAAATTGCCCCTCATCTATTCCTTCATCAAGAGCATCCATGAGTCCCTTCAGATGGATTGACGTTTCTTTCAGAAAATCAACCAGCTTTTCTGAGGGCAGACCGACTTTATCAAGCAGGTGCTTCTCAACGATCTTGATCAGTTCAGAATCCATGAGTCCCTCCGGAATGCCATATTAGGGACAGATAAATCTGCCCCTATAACCTACCATTAATCTTCACTACGCAACTCTTCTACCAGATTCAGAAGTTCCTGAACTTCAGTGGAAAGCGAACGGGTTCCTTCCGCAGCCAACTGACTGTTATGAGCATTCTCTTCAGTCATAGTATCAATTTCACCGACACTGCGATTGATCTCTTCCGAAGTTGCGGACTGCTCTTCAGCAGCAGTTGCAATAGAACGAACCTGATCAGCTGAGTTCTTTGCAAGCTCAACGATCTCATCCAGCATGTCACCGGAGGAACGTGAAAGCTCGGTGGCACTTGCCACGGCCTCAACAGTAGCATCCATACCCTTAACATTTTCACGGGTTAAAGCCTGGATACCGCTGATGCTCTTTTCCACCTCATCAGTAGCACCTATAGTCTTCTCAGCCAGCTTACGCACTTCGTCTGCAACAACCGCAAAGCCCCTGCCTGCTTCACCTGCACGGGCAGCTTCAATAGCAGCGTTCAGTGCCAGCAGGTTGGTCTGGTCGGCAATATCATTAATGACACCAAGCACATTACCGATTTCCACAGCCTGAGTATCCAGGTGCTCCATAGACTCCTTCAGACTGGTGGTTCGCTGCTGAATATTACCCATGGCCGATATAACTTCTTGTACAACCTTAGCCCCTTCACTGGCCTTTTCCATAGACTGTGCGGAACTTTCATTGGTTTCAGTAGCATTCTTAGCGACTTCAAGAACGGTAACATTCATTTCTTCCATGGCTGTGGCTGTTTCAGTAACACGCTGCTTCTGAAACTCACTTCCGCGCTGAATCTCTTCTGCATTACTGGAAACCTCAGTAGTAATGCTGGAGACCCTTTCAACAACTTCCTGCAACCTGTCGGCAGCAGCAAGCATACCTTCCTTCTTAGCACCCTCAGCCCTGACTTGGGCTTCACGGGCTTCAGCGGCAGCTTCTTCAGCAATACGCGCCTGTTCTTGAGATTCAGCTTCCTTAGCCTTGATACTTTCAAGGTTGGCAGCCAAAGTCTCGACCATAGTATTCAAAGCAACCTGCAAAGTAGCGATCTCATTACGCCCTTCAGGATTGAGGGAAACGTCAAGGTTACCCTCAGCAACAGAAGTCGCTGCTTCAGTTGATTCAGTAAGCGGATGTACAATTGAACGGATCAAATAAATGGAAAGCGGCAGGACTATCAGCAACAGAACGGCTCCTGCCCCTATGACAATCTTCATAGTAAAGGCATTAGCACTTTCATGCATCAAAGTATTCATCTTGCCGGTTTCTACTTCGATATTATCAATGTAAACTCCTGTACCAATCCACATATCAGTACCGGGAATCATCATGGCATAACTGATCTTCGGCTGCACACCGGAGCCTGGCTTCTCGAAATAATACTTAACAAATCCGCCACCGGATTGAGCAGCCTTATTGATTTCCTGAATTACGAACAAGCCGTTCTTATCCTTAAGCCCAGATAAGTCCTTACCCTGCAAGGACTTCTTGGGAGGCATAACCATATTCACTGTGCCTCTGTAGACAAAGAAATAACCTGAGTTATCCTTTTCGAAACGAACTGGATCAAGTGCAGCACGAATAAACTCAAGCTTCTCTTGTTCATCATGAATATTCTTAATTTCCACACCAATAGACCTGGCCATGGCAAGGGTCGCCACCTTGATCTTATCCTTCTGATCCTGGAACATTATTTCTTCTGTATTGCTCACACCGAGATTGGTAACATCCCGAATGGCTCCCATAAAAAATAACCCAGTAACAATCAGGAAAAGCACCATCAAAGCCAGTAGCAGAAAAAACCTTGCACCTATCGATAGATTCTTCAACATAGGCCCTCCCCCTCTTTGTAGTTTTAATAAAGATGCCCTCACACGTTGTCAGGACAAAATCCAAGTCTTACTAAAAATATACACCTTTGGTGGAGAAATTCAAAGTTTTTCATAACAATTTTGCGATTAAATCTCTTCGCTGAAACATACACTAATGCATTTATCTCTACTTAAAATATCTCCTTTTATAAATATAAGCATTACTATTCAAAACACCAGCAACAAAAAAAGGCCGAAGACTTATCGTCTTCGGCCTTTTAAAGCATATACAGCTATATTTAAATCACATAATCGATTGCATCTCGTGAAGACACTACTTCTTTGATAAATGCAACACATTCCTGATGTAGAGGATGCACTGCATAAGCCTGAAGGTCTTCCTTGCTGTCGAACTCTGAGTAAAGCACTAAATCCCATTTCTGTGTGGCTTCAAAAACGTCCACACTGACCTCAACATGCTTGAGTTCTGCAATTTTACCATTAAGAGCCTCAATCATTTCTTTGACTTTGACTCCATTTTCAGCAGCGGTTGCGCCGGCAGCTTCCTCTTTCAAATTCCACATTACGATATGTTTGATCATTTTTCCTCCGTTCCTTAAGTGCATATGAAGAACAGGACAATGGATTATGTATTTTAGAGATTGCATTAGAGCCTATTTTTACAGGCTCCACAAGTTCAAATAGAATTAACTTCTAAGTTCTTCCACCAATGCAACCAACGCATCAACCTCACGGGAAAGATCAGTGGCAGCTTCAGCAGCAAGCATACTGTTGCGGGCGTTATCTTCAGTCATGGAATCGATCTCAGAGATGCTGCGATTGATCTCGTCAGAAGTAGCGGACTGCTCTTCAGCAGCAGTGGCAATAGACTGAACCTGTCCTGCGGCATTTGAAGCCAGATTTACTATCTCAGAAAGCACCTCACCGGAAGCACGGGAATGCTCAGTAGCACCACCTATAGCTTCTACAGCGTTACGCATTCCTTCAATGTTCTGCTTGGCAAGCCCCTGAATAGAAGTAATAGACTTATCAACTTCATCAGTAGCACCGATGGTTTTTTCAGCCAGCTTGCGAACTTCGTCCGCAACAACAGCAAAGCCCCTGCCTGCTTCCCCGGCACGCGCAGCTTCAATTGCTGCGTTCAAGGCCAACAGGTTGGTCTGGTCAGCAATATCATTAATCACACCCATAACATTACCAATCTCTATGGACTGGGTGTTAAGCTGATCCATGAGCCTTTCCAATTCATTGGTCTGTTCCTGAATACCGACCATTGATTCAATTGTCCCTTGAACCACACTCTGCCCTTCGGTAGCTTTATCTCTGGTCTGTTCAGTGTCTTCGTTGGTCTCTGTGGCATTCTTAGCCACTTCAAGAACAGTAGCGTTCATTTCTTCCATGGCAGTGGCAGTTTCAGCAATACGCTGTTTCTGGAAGTCACTACCGTTCATGATCTCATTGGTGGACTTTTCTACATCGCGGGAGATTTTTACGATATTATTCAGAACGGACTCAAGCTTATTGGCAGCTGCCAGCATACCCTCGCGCTTAGCGCCTTCGGCCTGCTGACGAGCCTCTTCAGCTTCGGCAGCCATTTTTTGAGCAACTCTAGCCTGTTCTGCAGACTCAGCTTCCTTACGTTTAATATCAGTAAGGTTCTCGTCAAGAGTGGTAGTCATAGTGTTGATAGCCCGCTGCAAAGTAGAAATTTCACTTCTGCCGGTCGGGTTGAGAGTGATGGTCAGATCGCCTTCAGCAACACGGCTGGCAGCATCGGTAGCATCCTTAACAGGATTAACTATGGAGCGGACGATAACGAGACAAAGCGGGGTAAGAGCAAAAAGCAGCATCGCAAGCATGATCAACACAATCTTGGTTGTGTCAGCTTTAACTGCGGTATCAATCATTGTTGCTACACGCAGCTTTTCAGCCACAATGTTATCAATATAAACACCGGTTCCAATCCACATGTCAGTACCGGGAATCATTGTAGCGTAGCCAAGTTTGGGTTGAAGGCCTTTTCCCGGCTTATCAAAAACATATTGCACAAAACCACCGCCATTTTGAGCAGCGCGAGCAAGATCACGAACAAAAAAAACGCCGTTTTTATCTTTTGCTCCACTTAGGTCCTTACCGTGTAAAGACTTCTTGGGCGGCAAGGCAGCAACTACGGTGCCTTTGTATACGAAAAAATATCCGGATTTATCATTTTCAAATCTAAAACTGTCAATGGACTTACGGATAAAATCAATTTTCGCGTCATCGCCGTCTACAGCACGAAGCTGTGCTCCCAGAGATTCAGCAGCTGCACGAGTGGCAACCTCGACCTTATCTTTTTGGCCCTGCAACATAACATTTTCAATCTCAGTAAGACCGATATTCTCGACCTGTCTGATTTCTGCAAGGAACATAACCCCGCAGATAATCAAAAAAACCAAAACTGAAGCCAATAATAATACAAAACGCCCGCCAATTGACAGATTCTTCAACATACATCTCTCCCTTTTTTTAAAAAAACTGCGACGAAAAGACCCTACGTTGCAGTTAGAATTCACAATACATATATATCGGAAGCATAACAACAAAAGTTAACACTTCAGCCGTTATATTCAAATTACGAGAAACATTACTGCCCTTGATTTGTGCAACAAAAAAGGCTTTTCCATCGGGCGAGCGAATGGAAAAGCCTTAGATGTGCGGCCAGTAACCGGCGTTTTCAGTTGCGAGGTGAAGGTACCGGGTTTGGAGGCATTATTACCTGCCGCAGCTTAAACCACTGTCCGCGACCGGCAAACAAAGTCGCGGACAGTGAGCGTGTGTCATGTTTTATTTTCTGCGAGCTGCCATGTATTCAGCAATGTGCTTAACTTCCAGGTCAGCACCCTGCTTCTTGGCTCCACCACGGATCTGCATTACGCAGCCGGGGCAGTCAGTCAGCAGTATTTTTGCACCGCTTTCCTTCGCATTATTGATTTTCTTCTCAAGCAGCTGCTCAGAGATTTTGGGGAACTTCACAGAGTAGGTTCCACCGAAACCACAGCATACTTCTTCTTCAGCACTTTCCTTATAATCAAGGCCAGCTTTTGCCATCAGTTCGCGGGGAGCGGCTTTAACATCCAGACCGCGACAGAGGTGGCAAGGAGCATGATAGGTGACAGAGTCACCGGCAGAATCAAGGAAGTCTTCTTTTTCAACACCGAGAACATCGTTCATGAAGGAACTGTAGTCGATGACCTTATCAGCAAATTCCTTTACGCGGGTCGCGTACTGAGGATCTTTGCCGAGCATCTTCATGTAGTTGTGCTTCAGGTGAGAAGCACAAGATGCACACATGGTCAGGATGTAATCGCAATCAGTACCTTCGAAAGCTTCCATGTTCTGGATAGCAACATCCCTTGCGGCAGTTACTTCACCCATCATCTGCAGCGGCAGACCGCAGCAGGACTGATCCATGGGGAATTCGAGGTTAACGTCTTTATTGCGCATGCTTTCCACGGTAGCAACAGACTGCTCAGGGTATACGAAGTCCTGTACGCAACCGGAGAAAAGACCGACTTTGTACTTGGGAGCTGCAACCTTTGCAGGCTGAACTTTCGCCCACATGTCACGGAAGGGAACTTCAGCAACGGTAGGCAGTGCCCTGAAATCATGATCAGGCATGAAGATCATGGGCAGGTGACGCATGAAGCCGTCTTTGCCCTTCACAGGTTTCTGTGCGGTCTTGGCGATGCGCAGGAACTTGTGGAAGAGTTTGCGGTTCTTCATCATCTTCGCGAGGAAGGAGGAGTACATGGGATGTCCTTCTTCTTCCAGAATGCGGGCCTGAATGTCTTTAATCAGACCGGGCAGGTCAATTCCACCTGCGCAGATTTCCTTACATGCTCCACAGTTGATGCAGTTTTGAACAAGGTTCTTAGCCTTCTCAGTACCGTGGTAGAAGTAGGTAAGGATGAGGCCGATAGCCCCGATATAGATATGGCCCATTTTGTGGCCGCCGACCATGCGGTAGACAGGACAAACGTTGGCGCATGCGCCACAGCGTACGCAACGATGAACTTGAGAGAACACCGGGTCCTTTGCGAGAGCGCGTCTTCCATTGTCCAAAAACACGAAGTGCACTTTCTTCCTGTCATCCTCAGCCGCAGCACACTCGTTGGACCCGGTGATCCAGGTAACATAAGAGGTGATAGCCTGCCCGGTAGCATTACGGGGCAGTGCTTTCAGCACGCGCAGAGCGTCATGAAGTTTGGGAGTCAGTTTATCAAGACCCATAAGAGCTACATGAACTCTGGGCAGAGTGGTAACCAGACGGGCGTTACCTTCGTTGGTAACAAGACCGATGGAACCGGTTTCGGCGATAGCAAAGTTACCGCCGGAGATGCCCATATCAGCATCAACAAAAGCCTGACGAAGTTCGCGGCGGGCAACCTTAACAAGAGCCTGAACATCATCACCCTGCTTCTGGCCGGTCACATCAGAGAAAAGATCGCTGACCTGATGACGGGAAAGGTGAATAGCAGGCATAACCATGTGGGAAGGACCTTCATGACGCATCTGGATGATCCACTCACCAAGGTCGGTTTCAACAACCTTGAGGTTAAGATCATCTTCAAGATGGTGGTTAAGGAGAGTTTCTTCCGCAGTCATGGACTTGGATTTAACAATAGTCTTGCAGTTTTCCTCTACAGCGATGCGGCCGATAATTTCATTGGCTTCCTGAGCATCTTTTGCAAGGTGAACAACTGCACCGCGTTTTTCAGCTTCTTCTTTAAACTGGACGAAAAGTTCATCAATTCTCTGAGCAGCTGCATCTTTAGCATCTGCGATTTCACGAATCAGAGCTTTTTCATCCATATCTTTGAACGCATTGGCGCGGCTGCCACGATAGGCAACAGCAAATTTATCCATTGCGGTTCTGAGAAAATCGTTATCAAGGGATTCCCTGATCTCTTTCCTGTATTCTTTAAGATTCTTAGCGTCCTGCATGATTAGTCCTCCAGAAGAAGAATATGAAGTTCAAGGGGACCGTGTACACCGATGGCAAGAACACGCTCGATGTCGGCAGTACGGCTGGGTCCGGTGATGAATGCGGTGTAATCGCCTTTCATCATGTTACCTTCCATCCATGATTCGAGATCGTAGGATTTTTCCACAAGCTTGGACTTGGGAAGAACAGCTACGTGTACTTCACTGATCATGGTAGCAAGTCTCAACTCTTCACTGGGACAGTTGACTACGATGGTTCCGGTCTCGGCAATGCCGTGGTCAGCATAGGTAAATGCGATATCAATACCGCCGAGATGGTTACGGACGCTGTCTTTAATCAGGGTAAAATCATTTTCTTCGCACTGCTTTTCAAGCGCTGCGGCTTCTTTCTTAGCCAGAGCAGGAGCGACGATGGTTTTACCGATTTTGGTTGCACAGAGCTGCTCAGCCTTGTTGGAGAGGTTCTGTTCACAACCGGAGATAAGCATTTTACAGGCTTCTTTTTTTCCGCAGAGATCCATTGTGTACTTGTAAGCTTCATCCAGAGAAGAAATCTCTGTTACTACAGCAGACACAAGCTCAGCTTTATCGGTAAAAAGCTTTACACTTTCAGATTTAGCTGTCATTTTTCCCCCAAATACGATGGACGGTGTGATTTACACATTGTCCGTTAATATTTCCGTAAATACCGCCAAATCCCTTCCACAAGACTGGCGGCACAGCCCTTCCTTCAAGGCTGCTACGGACCGTTTCCTTCAGGCAGTGCTTCTTAGTGATGCGCCTATCAAATTCATCGGTACGAACTTGATGTAATAAACTTTAGTTTATTGCAGGCTGTCACAAAAAATAAAGATGCCTGTCCATTCTTCTACCGGGGTGAAGTCTTCCACACTTCACCCCGGTTTTTTTTACAATATATACTTGTCTACAGTCCGAGAACTTTGACAGTATCGTTAGCAATTTCGAGTTCTTCGTTAGTGGCGATGATCGCTACTTTTACAGCACCGTCGTCTTCACTGATGAAGGAGGGAGTTCTATCCCAGTTCTCGTTCTTCTCTTTGTTAATGGTGATGCCGAAGTTTTCGAGACCGGAGAGGCAGTTCTCACGGTAAATTTCGTCGTTTTCACCAATACCCGCGGTGAATACGATAGCATCAACACGGCCCAGTTCGAATGCGTATGCACCGATGAACTGACGTACTTTATGGCAAGCCATGTCCAGAGCGAGTTTAGCTTTTTCATCGCCTTCTTCGATGCGAGCGTGAATGTCACGCAGGTCGTTGGAACCGCAGATACCTTTGAGACCGGATTCGTTGGTCAGGGTAGCAACAACTTCAGCTGCGCTCTGCTTGGTTCTTTCAGCGATGAAACCTACGATTGCGGGGTCGATGTCACCGCAACGGGTACCCATGATGATACCGCCGAGAGGAGTCAGGCCCATGGAAGTGTCGTAGCACTTACCGTTCTTGACTGCGGAGATGGATGCACCGTTTCCGAGGTGAACAGTAATGATGTTGGACTCTTCAAGAGGCTTGCCCAGAAGTTTAGCGGTTTCACGAGCAACATACTTGTGGGAAGTGCCGTGTGCACCGTATCTTCTGAGGCCCCAGTCTTCGTAGTACTTGTAGGGAACGCCGTACATGTAAGCCTTGGGCTCCATGGTCTGGTGGAAAGAGGTGTCGAATACGGCAACCTGTCTTACACCGGGGAAGAGTTCCATAGCGGTTTCGATACCGATAACGTGACCGGGGTTGTGCAGAGGTGCGAGAGGAATACAATCGCGAATGCCCTGCAGAACTTTGTCGTCGATTTCAACGGGCTCGAAGAAAAGCTCGCCACCGTGAACGATGCGGTGACCGATAGCTGCGATTTCAGCTTTGTCTTTAACAACACCTTTATCAGCATCAGTCAGCAGGTTGATTACTTCAACCATACCTTCCCTGTGAGTGGGGAAAGGCTGTTCAGCAGTGTATTTCTCACCGGTCTTGTAAGAGATGCTACCCATCTCTTCACCGATACGTTCAACAATACCGGAAGCGAGGTCATTACCGGTGCTCATGTCAAGAAGCTGGTATTTAATAGAAGAGGAACCAGCGTTAATTACTAAAACTTTCATTAGATTTGTCCTTTTTCGGCTGCTGCCTGAATTGCTGTGATTGCGACAGTATTAACAATATCCGGAACAGTGCAGCCTCGGGAGAGGTCGTTCACAGGCTTATTGAGTCCCTGAAGTACAGGGCCGATAGCGACTGACTGTTCGGCGGAGCGTTGTACAGCTTTATAAGTATTATTGCCAGTATTAAGATCGGGGAAAATAAAAACGGTTGCCTGGCCTGCAACTTCACTATCCGGAAGCTTGGTTTTCGCAACGGAAGGATCGATAGCCGCATCGTACTGAATAGGCCCTTCGAGCTTCAATTCGGGATTGCGTTCCTTAGCGATTTTTACTGCTTCTTTAACCTTCTCAACATCTGCCCCCTTACCGGACTGACCGGTGGAGTAAGACATCAGAGCTACGCGGGGCTCAACACCGAAGATCTTCGCGGTTTCAGCAGAGTTCAGAGCGATCTCTGCAAGCTGTTCCGCATTGGGGTTCGGGTTAACTGCGCAGTCACCGAAGACCAGAACCTTGTCTTTGAGGCACATCAGGAAGACGCTGGAAACGATGGATGCACCGGGCTTGGTTTTGATGAACTCAAAAGCAGGACGGATAGTCTGAGCAGTAGTGGTGATAGAACCGGAAACCATACCGTCAGCATCACCCTTCTGAACCATCATGGAAGCGAAGTAAGTGGGATCGAGCATGCGGTCGCGTGCATCAGACATACGGATGCCCTTGTGTTCACGCAGCTTGAAGTAAGTTTCGCAGTAGTCGTCAAACTGAGGTGCGGATTCAGGATCAAGGATACGCACATCGTTCATTTCAAGACCAAGCTGGGAAATCTTACCGGCAACTTCATCAGCCTTACCAAGCAGAACGATATCTGCAACGCCGCGGCGGGTAAGAATATCAGCTGCGCGAAGAACTCTTTCGCTTGTACCTTCAGGCAGTACGATGGTCTGCTTGTTGGCTTTTGCTTTCTGAACCAGCTTGTACTCGAACATCTTGGGAGTAACTTTGCTGGACTTGCTGGTGATAAGACGATGTCTGAGTTCATCAGTCTTTACACTTGCTTCAAAAGTACCGAGAGCAGAAGCAGTCTTGCGCTGATCATCAGGATCAATTCTTCCGTACAATTCGCTCAGCAGCTGAGTGGTACGATAAGTATTGGTTGATACAGAAAGGATGGGGGTGGGAACACCGGTCCAACCTTCGATCAGGCGATGTACGGATGCGCTGGGCTGCAGTCCACCGGTAAGCAGGATACCGGAAATATCCGGGAAAGAGCTGGAAAGACGGGAAGCCAGAGAGCTCAAAATGATATCAGAGCGGTCACCGGGAGTGATGATGAGACTGCCGTCTTCGATGTACTCAAGGAAGTTACCGATACGCATCGCCGCGATAACATAGTCATCAACGAGGGTATCAAGTCTTCCGTGGCCGTACAGTACGGAACCGTTCAGCCATTTACGTACATCATTCATGCTGGGGTTACCCAGACTTTCATTTTCATCAATACCGTAAACAAGAAGTTCCTGAGAGCATCTGGTCTTGCATTTGATGCTGGACAGAATTTCATTCTTCTCTTCTTCGGTAGCTGTAAGCCTATTGATAATTGCGGCTACGGTGTCTACGCCCTTGTCTTCGAGTGCATCGATAACAAGCTGGGTGGATGCAATGATGTCGTCAGCGCTCTTCCCTCTTCCGTTTGCAACCAGAAGAACGGGGCAGCTGAGGTTGGCGGCGATTTCCGCGTTGATGTCAAACTCGAAGTTCTGGTCTTTGCCCTGAAAGTCGGTTCCTTCGCAAAGCACGAAATCGTACTTCTCTTCAAGCTGGCTGTACTTGTTGAGGATGTTCTCCAGCAGCAGAGAGTGTTTGCCGCTGTTGATGAGTTCACGTGCTTCCTTCAGAGTGTAGGCATAGGTGTCTTCATAACTGATATCCAGATTGAAGTATTCCATGATCAGATTGATATCGTGATCGCGGGAGCCTGTCTGGTTATCATTAATGATAGGACGGAAGATGGCGACATGCTGCAGGTCTCTCAGCAACAGTTGCATCACGCCGAGAGCAATGGCAGATTTACCGCTCTTCTCTTCGGTGGCTGTGATGTAAAGGTTTTTAGACACTGGGATTATCTCCTGTGTAAAGCGTGAACGGCTGGAACCTTCAGAGCCGCATTTGAAGAGTCCACGCTATTTCATTTAGTTAATCTTGGGCCGGATCTGAACTTTGACGATCCTACAAACCCGGAAAATTGTTTCCAGCCAATCCCTATTTGAACTTTTTTTAGCGAAGTAGTCCAGAATGAAATCATTCTGGACTACTTTCGTATACTACTTCAGGGAATCGGCGTAGATTTCAAGGACGTGTTTTACCTCTACTCCACCGCCGGTCTGGGACAGCATGTCACCAAGCTGCATCATACATGCAGGGCAACCGGTTGCCGCAACCTGTGCACCTGCGTCGCGGACATTTCCTGCCTTGCGCTCACCGATGCTCTTGGAGAGGTCGTAGTGGTAAAGGTTGAAGGAACCACCGCAGCCGCAGCAACGGTTGGCTTCGTTCATTTCCTTGAACTCATAGTTTTCATTCTGCTTCAGCAAGGTACGGGGCTGTGCAGTAACACCAAGGGATTTAGAGAGGTGACAGGGGTCGTGGTAGGTGACGACCTTACCGCCCTTCTTGGGTTCTGCAGGAGCCTTAACGCCCACGATATCAACGAGGAATGCGTTAATGTCCATAGTCTTAGCTGCGAGATCCTTAACTTTTTCAATGAAAACGGGATCTTCGTTTTCAATCATCTTGGGCCAGGTCTCATGGAGAGTAGCTGTGCAGGTAGCACAGGGAGTCACCAGATAATCATAGGTTCCGTTTTCGAAAGCCTTGATGTTCTGCTTCATGAGCGCAACCATGGTATCAGCATCACCGGAGGCCAGTGTGGGGATACCGCAGCATGCCTGTCCCTTGGGCAGGAAGATTCCAACGCCGTGGTGTTCAAGAATCTTGATTGCCGCATGACCTACTTTGGGGAACATCTTGTCCACAACACAGCCGGGGTAGAAAGCTACCTTGAGGCCGCTCTTTCCACGGGGGGTATCCAGTTCAGGATAATCCTTGCGGAAAGGTCTTTTGGCCAGAGGCATGAAGTGACGTTCACCGAGAAGCGGGTTCAGCATGGCACAGCTTGCAGCACCGGAGGCCTGGTCGGCGATCTTTGCAAACGGGCCCTGAAACTTCGCACTCATTTCGGTCAGAGTGTTAAAGAGCTTGGGACGGGTAAGCAGTCCCTTGAAGATCATCTTCTTAGCGGGAGAAAGTCCCTTGTAGGCGGTAACGATAACACGCGCCTTGATGAAGATGTCCATAATCTTAACGCCGGAAGGACAGTTGGCTGCACAGGAACCGCAAAGCAGACATCTGTTAAGCTTTTCGTTAACCTGATCAGCGTCTTTGACCATTTCATGGGCAAGCTTCTCAAGAAGAGCAATCTTGCCGCGGGTCACGTCAGCTTCCTGCATGGTTTCGGCGAAAACAGGACATACTGCCTGACACATACCGCACTTCATGCAGGCGACCATCTGGTCATCCAGCTCCATGAGGTTTTGAGCTAATTGCTTGAGATCTTCCATGCTATATGTCTCCGATGATCTTGGTAGGGTTCAGAATGCCCTTAGGATCAATAGCACGCTTCATTTTCAGGGAGTACTCAAGGGTAGCCTTGGATGTTTCTTTTTCCATCCACTTGGATTTTGCCATACCGATTCCGTGTTCGCCGGAAAGGGTTCCCTTAAGGGAGAGAGCAACATCAAAGATTTCGTTAACTGCTTCTTCAACGCGGTGGAACTCTTCTTTGTTACGGTTGTCGCAGAGGATGGTGGGATGCAGGTTACCATCACCGGCGTGACCGAAGGTTCCGATATCGATTTTGTACTTAGCAGCAATTCTTTCCAGACCTTCCATCATTGCAGGAATCTGGGAACGGGGAACGGTTGCATCTTCGAGAACAGTAGTCGGTTTCGCACGTGCGAGAGCAGGCAGAGCGTTACGACGAGCAGTCCAGAGAGCTTCACGCTCTTCAGCGGTTTCAGCCATTTTAACTTCGTTGGCACCGCATTTCTTACAAATGTTAACAACCTTTTCCGCATCTTCGATGACTTCAGCCTGGTGACCGTCAACTTCGATGAGCAGAATTGCACCGGCGTCACGGGGCAGACCAGCTTTAGTGAAGTCGTCAACGTAACGGATAGTGGAATTATCGAGGAATTCCAGAGTACAAGGAACAATGTGGTTGGAGATGATGGAAGCAACTGTTTCAGATGCTTTGTGAACGTCAGGGAACACTGCCATCATAGCCTTGGAAGCCTTCGGCGGAGGAACGAGCTTGAGGATGATGTTGGAGAACACACCCAGAGTTCCTTCGGAAGCAACCATGAGGCCTGCGAGGTTGTAACCGGTTACGCACTTAACAGTACGGGAGCCGGATTTAATCAGGTCACCGTTTACATCATAGAAATCCATGCCCATGACGTAATCTTTGGTAACACCGTATTTAAGTCCGCGGAGTCCGCCTGCGTTCTCAGCTACGTTACCACCGATGGTGGAAACAGCCTGGGAACCCGGATCCGGGGGATAGAAAAGTCCTTTAGCGGAAACCTGGGCTGCAAACTGTGCAGTTACAACACCGGGTTCTACTACTGCGTAGAGGTCCTGCTCGTTGATTTCGAGGATTTTGTTGAGACCGTTAGTCAGAACAACAACACCGCCGGGATGGGGAATGGTACCGCCGGAGAGGTTTGTTCCAGCACCGCGAACGGTCATGGGCAGGCCGTGCTCGTTACAAAGCCTGGTTACGGGACCGAGCTGTTCGGTGGTGGTAGGTTTAACTACGAGTGAGGGTACCTGGGGATCGAGTACCGCGGAATCGTAAGAATATGCATGGAGGTCAGCCTCTTCGTGCATGACGTTTCCAGCACCTACAATCTTTTCAAAGTCTTTTGCTAATTTAGCGTTGGACATGTTTTTTTTGCTCCTGAATCTAAAAAACAATCATTTATATAAATCAATCTGAACTAATCAAACTCTCAGGGCCGGAGCCGTCTCCGGCCCTGAGGGGACGTTATTTAATTAGAACAGAGTCGGATACATTACGAAGGAAAGTACGCAAGCTACGATACCTACAACCACGCCGTATACGAGGAAGGGCCATACGGTACGTTTGAGGATTGCGCCTTCCATACCGGAGAGACCAACAACTGCACATGCTGCAACGATGTTATGGATGCAGATCATGTTACCCATTGCACCACCAACACCCTGTGCTGCTACGATAATCTGACGGGGCAGATCGAGCTTAGCGGCTACGCCCCACTGGAATTCAGCGAAGAGAAGGTCGGATACGGTGTTAGAACCGGTGATGAAGGAACCGAGACCACCAACGAAGGATGCAAACATGGGCCAGGTGTGACCGGCAAGACCGGAAACAGCTTCAGCCAGTGCCAGAGGCATGGACATGTAGCCATTGGGGTTCAGTGCTGCATCAGCAATACCGGAACCGCGGAAGATGGATACCAGCGCTACGGAGAAGAACAGTGCGATGGTGGGGTTCTTCATTTTTGCGATTGCTTCTTTCCAAGCGGTTGCTGCTTTGTCAGCAGGCATGCCGTGGATGAAGATGGTCAGTACTGCAACAAGTGCGAAAGGAATGGTACCGGGGAGGTACAGAACCTTGATGGAGTTGTTTACGGATTCAAAGCCGAGAATGTTTTTAAAGGGAATTGCAACGCCAGCGAGCATGCCTTTCAGGCCGAGCTCGGGGATACGGGTAATAACAAGGATGAGACCGATAAGAATGTAAGGGGTCCATGCCTTGAACTGGCTCATGTGAGCTTTAAATTCACCGGAGTTTTCAGCGGAAACAGAACCGGTCCATTCAGCATCCCAAGTGGAGGGTGCGCCGAAGTCCCAAGATTTTTCAGGTACGCAGAAACCTTTCTTTGCACCGTATACAGCGATACCAAGACCTACGAGACCACCAAGAAGGGAGGGGAACTCGGGTCCTACGAACCATGCGGTAAGGAGGTAAGGAACGGTGAAAGCGGTGGATGCGAAAAGGGAGAATTTCCATGCGCCGAAACCTTCAGACCAGCTCTTGTTTTCACCGAAGAAGCGAGTCATGAAACCGAGCATGAAAATGGGCAGAATGTAGATCATGGGAACGTGCATTACGGTTGCCCACTGACCAACGATGGCGTTGAACATTTCCATGGAGGAGAAGTTCAGGCCGGGAACTGCTGCTGCGATAGCCTGGTCAACGTAAGAAGTCAGGTATTTAAAACCGAGGATAACCGGGGTACCAACAGCACCGAAGGTTACGGGGAAGGAGTTGTAAACCAGACACATTACGACTGCACACAGGGGGGGGAACCCGAGGCTGAGGAGCAGCGGAGCTGCCAGAGCTGCGGGAGTACCGAAACCTGCGGCACCTTCGATGAAGGCAGCAAACAGGTAACCGATAATCAGAACCTGTACGCGGCGGTCACGGCTGATACCCTGGAAACCGTACTGAATGGTTTCCATACCACCGGAATATTGAAGAGTATAGAGAATGATAATGGCCCCGAAAACAATGATCAGGACGCCGATGGCGGTGATAAAACCGTGAACGGTAAGAGCAGCAACGTAAGCTGCGGGCAGGTTCCAGACGGCAATTGCGCCTGCAACAGCGGAAAGCCATGCAACGGGCATAGCTTTAGTAGCGGGCCAACGCAGGCCAACCATCAGTACCAATGCCAGTACGATCGGGATGATCGCAACAAGGGCTAAAATTCCTACAGACATGTTTCCTCCTTAAGCAGTGAAAATCACTTGTGTTCTTGCCGCACTCTGATGAAAACACTTCCATCATACCACATAAGTACGGCACTGGCTCAACGTTTTTTGGGTAAGTCTGTTGAAACGACTTTGCCCTGCCCTCCTCTTACTACGACACCTTCCACAATTCGCAGAAAGAGGGGGTGCTGCGGACGGGCCACCTGTGCAGGCCCGTCCGCAGGCGCGGGTGGTGCTATTTGCTTCCGCTGTAATCAGCTTCAGCCATGTATTTCAAGATTTCGTACCTTTCGTTATAATCTTTTTCGATTTTAGCGCGGTACTCTTTGGATGCTTCGGGGTTGAGACGCTCAAGCAGGCCGTAGCGGTTTTCGCCAGCCATGAACTCCTGCATGGTTCCGTCAGGAGCTTTGGACTCCAGAACGAAGGGGTTCTTGCCTTCTTCAGCAAGCAGGGGGTTGTAGCGGTAGAGCGGCCAGTAACCGGAATCTACTGCGAGCTTCATTTCGAGCTGGGTTTTACCCATACCCTTTCTGATACCCTGGTTAATGCAAGGAGCGTAGCAGATTACGAGAGAAGGACCGGGGTAAGCTTCAGCTTCCTGGATTGCCTTCATGAACTGCTGCTTGTTAGCGCCCATGGATACGGATGCTACGTATACGTAACCGTAGCTCATCATCATGCGGCCAAGGTCTTTCTTACCGGTGTTCTTACCACCAGCTGCGAACTTGGCGATGGAGCCGAGAGGGGTAGCCTTGGAGGACTGACCACCAGTGTTGGAGTATACTTCAGTATCCATTACGAGGATATTGATGTCGCGACCGGAAGCGAGGACGTGGTCAACACCGCCGAAGCCGATGTCGTATGCCCAACCGTCACCACCGAATACCCAGAGGGATTTCTTGGTGAAGAGGTCTTCCATGTCAGCGATCTCAGCGAGAAGTTCGGTCTGGGGAGCACCGTAGATGCCGTCCACAACTTTCTGACCGTACTCTTCGGAGAGAGCAGCGTTATCTTTGTTTTCCAGCCATGCCTTCATGTCGGCTTCGAGCTCAGCAGGAACGCCTGCTTCAAGAGCTTCGCCTACGAGGTCAGCCAGTTTTTCACGACGGTGGGAGATACCCATTTCAATACCGTATCCGAACTCAGCTGCATCTTCGAACAGGGAGTTGCCCCAGGTGGGACCGTGACCGTTCTTGTTAGTGCAGTAAGGAGTGGTCGGAGCGGATGCACCCCAGATGGAGGAACAACCGGTAGCGTTGGCGATGATCATACGCTCGCCGAAGAGCTGGGTGATAGCTTTAACGTAGGGAGTTTCACCACAACCGGAGCATGCACCGGAGAATTCCATCAGAGGACGCTGGAACTGGGAACCCTTAACAGTGCTTCTGCTCATGAGGTTATCCTTTTCGGGGATGGTCATGGCAAAATCAAGGTTGGGAACTTCGGTTCCGAGCTGGGAAGCGGTGGGCTTCATAACCAGAGCGGACTCTTTTGCGGGGCAGATATCTGCGCAGTTACCGCAGCCGAGGCAGTCCTGAGCGTAAACCTGCATGCGGTATTTGAGACCTTTGAGCTCTTTACCTTTAGCATCGATGGTTACGAAGGACTCAGGAGCGTCTTTCAGTTCGTCTTCAGTTACGAGTACGGGACGGATAGCTGCGTGCGGGCAAACAAATGCACACTGGTTACACTGAATGCAGTTTTCAGGCAGCCATTCGGGAACGTTGATAGCAACGCCGCGTTTTTCGTACTGAGCAGTGGAAAGAGGGAAGAGGCCGTCAGGCTCAAAAGCGGAAACAGGCAGGTTGTCACCTTTCTGAGCAAGGATGGGACGGACAACATCGGTGATGAATGCCGGATCATCAGATACGGCCGCTTCGTCATCAGTGAGGTCTTTCCAAGATTCAGGAACATTGATTTCAACAAGGTTGGCAACAGCCTGGTCAACAGCAGCGTTGTTCATGTTGACGATCTTGTCACCTTTCTTGCCGTATGCTTTCTTGATGGATTCTTTGAGGTACGCAACAGCGTCATCAAAAGGAATAACATCAGCGAGCTTGAAGAATGCAGTCTGCATTACCATGTTGATGCGACCGCCGAGACCTACTTCAGCTGCGATTTTAACAGCGTCGATGGTGTAGAACTTGAGGTTCTTCTCAGCGATGGTGCGGCGCAGTTCAGCGGGAAGTTCCTTCTCCATGTCTTCTGCAGACCAGGGGGAGTTGATAAGGAAGGTTCCGCCTTCTTTGATGCCTTCAAGCAGATCGTACTGGTGTACGTAGCTGGAGTTGTGGCATGCGATGAAGTCAGCGCTGCTTACGAGGTAAGTGGACTGAATTGGGCTGTGACCAAAACGCAGGTGAGACATGGTAATACCGCCGGACTTCTTGGAGTCGTAAGCGAAGTAACCCTGTGCGTACATATCGGTTTTGTCACCGATGATTTTAATAGCCTGCTTGTTAGCACCAACAGTACCGTCAGCACCGAGACCCCAGAACTTACACTGAACAGTTCCTTCGGGAGTGGTGTCCATGTCAGGACCTACTGCGAGGGAAGTGTTGGTAACGTCGTCTTCGATACCTACGTTGAAGTGGTTCTTAGGACCGGCAGCTTTCATGTTGTCGAATACTGCTTTAACCATGTTGGGACGGAACTCTTTGGAACCGAGACCGTAACGGCCGGCAGTGATAACGGGGCTCATGCCGCTTTCCATGAATGCGGTGCAAACATCCTGGTACAGGGGATCGCCGAGAGCGCCGGGCTCTTTGGTGCGGTCCAGTACAGTAATGTTGGTGCAGGTTGCGGGCAGAACGTTGAGGAAGTACTCGGTAAGGAAAGGACGGTACAGGCGGACTTTGATGAGACCGACTTTTTCGCCTTCAGCAACGAGCTTGTTAACAACTTCTTCAATTGCTTCACAGCCGGAACCCATAGCAACGATAACTCTTTCAGCTTCTTCGTGACCAACGTAGTCGAAGGGTTTGTAGTAACGACCGGTCAGGTCGCCTACTTTCTTCATGCAGTTGGTTACGATAGCGGGAAGCTGATCGTAGAAGCCGTTAGCTGCTTCACGTGCCTGGTAGTAAATATCAGGGTTCTGAGCGGTACCGCGGATAGCGGGATTCTCAGGATTCATTCCTCTTGCGCGGAAAGCTGCAACTGCATCCCAGTCTACGAGAGACTTCATGTCTTCGTAATCGATAACTTCGATCTTCTGAATTTCGTGAGAAGTACGGAAGCCGTCGAACATGTGCAGGAAAGGCACGCTGGATTCGATGGATGCGAGATGGGAAATAAGGGCGATGTCCATACATTCCTGTACGGAGCTGGATGCCAGCATCGCGAAACCGGTCTGGCGGCAAGCCATTACGTCTGATGATCACCGAAGATGGAAAGAGCCTGTGCTGCGATGGCACGGGCGGAAACATGAAAAACACCGGGAAGAAGTTCACCGGAGATTTTGTACATGTTGGGGATCATAAGCAGGAGACCCTGCGATGCAGTATAAGTAGAAGTAAGCGCGCCAGCTGCGAGAGCGCCGTGAACGGCACCGGCGGCACCAGCTTCAGACTGAAGCTGTTTTACGTTGAGAACCTGACCGAAGATGTTCTTGCGGCCCTGTGCTGCCCACTCTTCTGCGACTTCACCCATGGTGGATGAAGGAGTGATGGGATAGATGGCAGCAGTATCGCTCATCGCATAAGATACGTGAGCAGTAGCTGTGTTACCATCCATAGTTTTCATGTTCTTAGCCATTAAGTAAGCTCCTTAAGAGATTTTAATGTAGTAACCTCACCGAGTAATAAAAACCTTGCTGAAACAATCGGAACCCAAGGCGCAAGGTTGAACACTCACATAAGCCCCAGTTATCAATTTACGTGCCAAGTTTCTGACAAGAGATAAAAGCATGGATATTCAGGCATTTAAAGACCTAAACCTCTTACATTCATAAGTGAACGCTCATCCATGTCCGATTTTTAAGACACTTAAAAATCGCTTTAAAAAAAGCATTTATCTGTCACCGGACTGAAACATTGGGAGAAAAGCCCGCATCCCAACGATTCTTGTCCACAGCACGTAAAAAAAGCCTTGTCCTCAAAAAAAGACAAGGCTTAGTCTTAAAAACCAGACTGAACGTTTATTCAATGATTATTTTCTATTTCACAATTCACAACAGGTACTTACTAACGTTAATCATTTATCCCATGCTTCTTTAAAAGCGCATAAAAATGGGAACGAGAAAGGCCTGATATTTTGAGGATTGTCGCGGTGTCACCCTCATGCCTCAGAAGAAGTTCTTCAAGATATTTTTTCTCGGCCATACCCTTAAAAATTTTAAGCGGCGGCAGTTCTTCAGTAAGTATATCGGACACTGTGTTGCCTAAGACTGAATCTCGGTTCAGTATCACTGTGTCTTTTTTTTCAGACACAGGCTGAACCGCTGACTCAGCAGCATTCCGATCAATTTGACCAACCTCTTCCGAAAGCACCTGGCCACTTTTTCTAAGGTTTGATTTGGCCAATTTAATGCGCAATGAATCGGAAAGGTGCATTGCATAAATAGTATTACCGGAACCGGAAGCCACAAAAGCCTGTTCGACTACGTTGAACAACTGGCGCACGTTCCCGGGCCAATCGTAATTGTCGAGCACGTCATAAAAGTCAGAGCTGGCAACCTTTGGCGGTACGCCATACTGGGCACTGAGCCGTGAAAGATGAAAGGCCGTGAGCTCACGAATATCCCCTTCCCTCTCGCGCAAGGGGGGCAAATGAATATGGATAGTCTGAATACGGTAAAGCAGATCCTGACGGAACTCGCCTTTTGCGACCATAGCCTCAAGATCACGGTTTGTTGCGGCAATCAGTCTAAAATCACTTTTGAATTCTCTATTCTCACCGACCGGACGATAAGTGCGCTCCTGCAAAACCCTAAGAAAAGACTTCTGAACCGAAAGAGGCATCTCCCCTACTTCATCGAGAAACAGAGTCCCCTTGTCTGCTAATGGAATAAGCCCCTTACGATCTGCCTGCGCTCCGGTAAAAGAACCACGCTTGTGCCCGAAAAGAGTGCTCTCCACCAAAGTTTCAGTCAAAGAGGCACAGTCAACAACCACAAAGTTATTCCCCGAACGCTTGGAATTTTCGTGGATGGTCTGGGCAAAGAGTTCCTTACCTGTTCCGGTCTCACCATTCACCAGCACATTGGCATCAGAGCCGGACGCATGGGCAACAAGATCATAACACCCTTTAATTTCGACACTCTTGCCAACTATATTATCCAGATTAAGAGCAACACACTGAGCTTTGTTCTGCTTCTCTTCATGAAATTCAAGGGCTCTGCGCATGGAAAGAGTAATCTGCTTTACAGATGATGGTTTAACCAGAAAATCCCAAGCCCCACCTTGAATAGCCAGCTCAGCACCATCTGCATCACCCTTACCGGTAAGGATGATAACCTCAGGACAACCCGAGGAATCCTTAACCTGTTGTAAATAATCGAGCCCATTCCCGTCAGGCAGGGAAATATCAAGGAAGACAAGATCAAAATCACCGGATTGAACCTTGGAAAGACCGTCCCTCAAATTGTAAGAACTGACAGCTTCATGCCCGGTCCGGACAATGAGACTCTCAATTGTTTCACAAACCTGAACATCATCATCGATAATCAGAATTCTACCCATCTATGTTCTCCGTAGAAGAAAGAACTTCTCGAATTGCGTCGGCAATAATCGTTTTATTGTAAGGCTTCATTAAAACCTTCTTAACACTTTTAACATCATATTCAACATCAGCTACGTAACTGAGCACATTGCGCCTGCCGGAAACAACCAGAATAGGCAGATCCGGAGCCACATCCTGAACCAAGCGGGCTAATTCAAGACCATTAGTGTGCGGCATATCGTAGTCCGTTATCATCAAATCAAATCTACCGGGCTCGTCTACAATCAAATTAAACGCTTTCTCCGGCGAAGCAAGAGCTGTGACCATATAACCGAGACTCTCCAGAATCCGCGGAGTAGTTTCCAACTGATCTTCATCATCCTCTACAAAAAGGATGTTCTCCCGTCCCATAGGCAAGGACCTGAAACTCTTGCGAGCAATATCGCGCAGCTGTCCCTGCACCGGAAGATAGATTTCAAATGAAGTCTTAACATCGGGAGTACTGCTTACGGAAATACCCCCGCCATGGCCCTTGATCAAGCCGTGCACAACAGCCAGTCCCAGCCCGGTTCCTTCCGCCTTGCCTTTGGTGGTAAAGAAAGGATCAAAAATTTTGTCCAGTATTTCAACAGGAATTCCCGGTCCGTTATCAGAAATTTCCAAACGGATATATACACCGGGAGCAACGCGCATGAACTGGGCCTGCTCATCTTCAACCTCAACAGTGGTCAGAGCAACATCAATACTTCCGCCCCGTCCTTTCAGCGAATGGAAAGAGTTGGTGCACAGGTTCATGATCACCTGATGAATCTGGGTCGGATCAGCCATAACCAGTGGAGCCCCTTCCGGGACCCTGGCTGATACCCGAATATTACGCGGCAGTGAAGCTTTAATAAAATCGACTGTTTCCTTAACCACCTCACCAATGTCAGTAGGCTTAAAACCTTCCTGTGAGGGCCTGCTGAAAGTCAGGATCTGCTTAACCACCCTGCTGCCGCGCTGGGCAGCCTTGATAGCCCGGTCAAGATCTTTCCATGTGATTGTGTCTTCCTCAATGTCACTTAGAGCCAGCTCTACAGAGTTCATAATTGAAGTCAGGATATTATTGAAATCATGGGCAATACCACCGGCCAGAGTACCGATAGCCTCCATTTTCTGGGACTGGAAAAGTTGTTTTTCAAGGTTGACCTTACGGGTCACATCCTCAGCGGTTGAGAGAGTACCCACAACCTCACCTTTTTCATTGTAAAGAGGAACCTTGTTAATCTCCAACCAGACCGGGTCTTCACCATCACGGATAAGAGACCAGTTAATGCCCATACGCGGCTTGCCGGATTTCAAAACCTTTTTATCCCAGACCGCAGCCTGCTCCGCAAACCTACGGTGAAGATCAATCTCCGAGTCATTTAATCCAACCAGCGCCCACGGAGAACCAAGCCCGAAGAAATCAGTAAAAGAATGGTTAGCCCCCAGATAACGTTGCTGCTTATCTTTCCAACAGATCAGCAAGGGAATGGTGTCCATAAGGATTTCCTGAAAGGAAAGCTGAGCCTTGATGCGTTTTTCTACCTTACGCCGCTGCAAAATAGAGATGATCAGCATCACCAGAATCAGACTCAATCCGAGAATGGAAACAATAATTATCCAGAAGACCTGCTTATCAAGTTTGTAAAAGTAATCCGGTTCGTTGATTATTATGCTGTCTTCAGGAAGGATATCGCTATTAATGTTAAATCGTTCCAATACGTTATAGTCGAACATATAATATTCATTTGTAACCTTGACGACCCTTTCCTTCGGCATAGTACCGGTCTTAAGCACATGCAGGGCCATCTCAGCAGCCTTGCGACCCTGATCATTACCGGAAAGCAGCTTACCTCCGACAATCCCGTGCCCAAGCAGAAACTCCCAGACACTAAAGATCATTACTGGAGAATTTTGGTATATAATATTGAGCACTTCCTCGGAAGAGAATAGCTCGCCGTGCGCTCCTTTGTAAAAAGGAGTAAACAGCAAAATTTCGTTCTCAGTCATCGTCCGGGAATGAGCTAACAAATCGACCAGAGGCATATCATTCCAGTATTCAAATTTGATTACTCCCTTAAATAGAGGCTCAGCCTTCATAATCTGCGCTCTAATAGCACGGGAAGTAACGGACTGGTCCCCGACAACAACGACCTTGTGAACATTAGGGTTGATCTTTAAGGCAAGCTCTAAATTATCCTTGATATCCGGGTTCTCAAGCACCCCGCAATAATTATCTAGACCTTCGATAAGCTCTGGACGGAAGTCATTTATTCCACTGAAAATAACCGGCACACCGGGAAAGAAAGTCTCCCGGTAGCGAAGCAAAAAATTAAGGGCATTGTTATCCGAAACAACAATGGCTGAGAACTTGTACTTCTGATATTTGAATACGTAATATGAATGCAGGATTTCCATAAAATCCTGATCCTTAAAACGCTTCGTGTCCATATACTCAATATGCAGATCAATATTCAGCCCGCTGGCCGCAAATGTATCGCGAACGCCATCGAGGATATCATCCGACCACCTGTAGCCATTCTGATATGAGTTCAGATAAAGGACGTTACGTTTCTCACTTTCAGCCTGGGCGAATGTAGAAAAAAATACGCTTATAATAAGAAAAGTTAGAGTGAATAGCTGTTTCACTTTCCATGTTCTCCGGTTAATATGCCTTAAAAGCAGAGGTAGCCAAAATCCTATCTCAATTCACACTCGCGAAGGCTTCCCTATGCTGCTTTTACAATATACAAGAAACGTACCGTATTTAATCAAATTTTACGTAATCTGCATAGCTTATAATCCAAAAACGTCTTCTTCGAGATAAAAAAATGAAAAAACTCGTTATCTTCATTCTCATTCTTTTCAGTACTCCTCTGACCCTACTCTTCGGAGCATCAACAGAACTGAAAAATGCAGCACAGCCGGGACTTAATCCAGTTCCGATCACTTTAGTAAGTGAACAAGAGGGACCGCAAGCAGGAAAAAAAATTGAGCTATCTAGACCCGACCTTGAATACCGTGGAACCTTAATTCTAAACAGCCCCTACCCTGCTTTTGGAGGTTTTTCGGATATTTTACTCAGCAATGACCGCAAAACTTTTCTGGCAATATCCGATATGGGATTCTGGCTGAAAGGTTCTCTGAATTACAAACAAGACGGTTCACTAAAAAATGTTGAGCGTAGAGCCGAAATGGGGCAGCTGCTCAATACGGAAGGCAAGACTTTCGCAGTAAAATACTATGCTGACAGCGAAGCTCTATGCCGTGCTCCTGAATCAGGCTACCTTGTAGCTTTTGAAAGAGTCCATCGTATTAACCGCTACGATTCAGGCACACCTCTCGATCTTTCCGGAAAAGCGACCACTCTCTCTATCCCTGATCAACTGAAAAACTCACCAAAGAATGGAGGAATTGAGGCCATACTGAAACTACCGGACAACAGTATTTTCACCCTGACTGAAGGTGATGATTCAGTAAGCGCTCTTTCTAAAGCGGCACTATTCGTAGACGGTAAGTGGATTAACTTTGAATATAAACGAAACTCTCATTACCGCCCGACTTCTGCCGGAAATCTTGCCGATGGTAGAATCCTGATTCTTGAACGAAAATACCGTGGTCCCGGAACACTGGGAATCCGCTTCTGCACCATAAACAGAAATCAAATGAAGGAAGGAGCCGTCCTTAGCCCGGAATTCTTTTGTGAGATAAATCTTCCCATTCCACGCGACAATTACGAAGGTATGGATATCATTAAAGACAAAGAAGGAGCCCAGTGGATCTACATAATTTCCGATGACAATTTTTCTCCGGTCCAACATACTTTGCTGACCTTACTTGAACTGAAAAAGACAACTGCCAATTAGTCGTTATATTCTATATTATTACAGCTGATGTTTATAATTTATTCCTTTATTACAGACATTTATCCATAAAAACAAAATATCCTTACAATTCAAGAAGATTGAATTTATATCCATTTTTTTTGCTCAGAAGCGTTGTTTTGTTCCTCTGTAGAGGTTATCTTCTTTATAGGTAAATGTACCTTTAACCAACGGAGGAAGCCATGAAACAGAACAAGAGTCCGAAAACAAAGCCTAAAGTGACGGCCTGCCCGATCATGAACCTGAAGGACAAAAACGACCTGTTCATGATTTCAAGCGACAACTGGAATACTCAGGACAACCGCACTTTCATCATGAATGCAGATTTCCGTCAGATGGATTCAGCACGAGACAAAAAATAAATGGTCTCTGACCGTCCTCCTTCCCATTCCCGCAACAATTATTCCCTGCCGATCCCCCCTTTAAATAAATCATGAAGGGGGGATGAAAACAAAAAAGGCACCCTACTTACAGCAGGATGCCTCTAGATAATTACCACTAAAAATCAATTAGAAGTTCTTATTAATAGCCGACAGAATTCTTCGGGAAGCATCTTCGTCGCCTAAAATTCCGTATCTGACAGTAACTTCAGTCACTTTCGTAGAAACATAGGTCAGATCAATAAACACATCCTTATCTACATCCAATGCTTTAATTGACGCATCACTAAGTCTTTTTTTGTTCTCTTTAACCGTCAGATTCAAATCCTGACAGGCTTTGAGTGCTGCCTTATAAGTGCTGCCCAGATCAGCATTAAACTTCTGTTTAGCCTGACCAGTTATATATACATATGTGCCGCCAGCAGCAGCCCCGCCAAGCACAACAGCTGCGCAACCGGAAACAGCAATACACATGGAAAAAGCAAGGCAGAGAGCTAAAATTCGATTTTTCAACATAATGCAACTCCTTGGCATAAATATTTTCAAATTAAATATCCTGTCGCCTGCGGCGGGTCAACAATTCCCTAAGGCACGAACCAGTATAGCAAGACAGCCCCCTCCTCAGCAATGAGACAAAGAAGCACTTACACTTATTTACCCGTCATCAAAATCTGAGTTTACATTATTTTTTTTGCGAAATACGTAATTACACCCGCACATCACTCACCAACAAGAACATCAAAAGACCAAACTTAACGCAAAGTGCCACTTAAACCGCACAATAACGCACTTGAACGAGCCATAGACTTTTCCTGCCTACTTGACACTCTTACCTGTAGCAGGCACAGTAGCCCTTATTTAGGGCATATTTGTGACATGGCCTAAATTGAATTTCGAGCAAAGCTCTACGCAATCCGCAATAATAATTTTTAAAATCCGCAATCAAATGCCTGCAATGAAAATCGGCTGTATCGGCCCTTCCGATTCCATCAATCTAGTTACAGAGGTAGCCGCCAGATGCTGCCCGGACATCACCCTGCTTACTTATGTAAGAGAACGGGCAGAAGATTCATGGCAGGTGCTTGAACAATGCCAGCGTGAAACAAGCGGAACCCTTTTTACCGGCATTGCGGTACAGGAAGGAGCCAAGGCCCGGGGAACGATAACCAATCCCTACGAGCACATCCAGCGCGGTGGATACAGCCTGTTGCGAGTGCTTTCGGAAATGAACCGGAAAGGCATCAAATCCGGCAGGCTCAGCATTGACGTGGTCAGTGACGATATTCTTGTTGAGGTTGTGCGCGAATTCGGAGTGGAACTGGAGGATATCCATTCCATGCCTTATGCCTTGCATCTCAGTGAGCAGGAATATTTAAACCGCCATATCGAGCTTTACGAATCAGGCAAAGTTGAAGCGATCGCAACCGGATTCGGATATGTATACAGCGAACTCAAGAAACAGGGTCTTCCGGTTTTCAGACTTTATGCCAGCACTCTGCAAATTCGCGATTCGCTAAGCAGGCTGACCGGGCGAATCAAAAACTTAAGCCTGCGCTCTGCCGGTATTGCCATCCAACTTGTAAAACTCAAATCCATCACCCGCAGTTCCATCAACCAATACGATGATATGAAGAACGGAGGCAGATTTTATCTGGAACTCCTCGAATACGTTCGCGCTATTCAAGGCAGTCTCTTCAACTTCGGAACTGAAGAATACGTAATTTTTGCCACCCGCGGACTAATCGACAGCAAACCGCACCGCGAACATTTTGAAAGACTGCTCAGCTGGGGGCGTGAGCGTAACATAATTTTTTCTTCCGGCATCGGTATCGGGGCAACAGCCTTTGAAGCTGAGAAATCAGCCCGCAAAGCTCTGGATAATGCAGTGAAACTCGACAAAGGAGGGCTTTTTATTGTCGAGGGAACGCAGATTCGAGGCCCCATCGGTGAGGAAGATGAGCTGGAGTACAGCACACATGTCGTTGACGACAAGTTGCTTGAGATGTCTAAGAAAATAGGCATCAGCCCCAGCTATCTGGATAAAATCAGGTCCCTTATGGACAAAACCCGCAAAGACACTTTTGACACCTCGGACTTTGCCGCCTGCCTAGGAATTGGCGAGCGCAGTGCCCGCAGAGTCTTAAAAAAGTTTTTGGACAGCGGTTTTGCAGAAATCAACGGCAGGGAAGTGGCAAATCAGGTAGGCCGTCCCAAAAAGATGGTCCGCTTGTTGATTTAAGGGACACTGCTTTTTTTCGGCGCATTTTCGGACACATTTATGTCGTGTCCGAAATAAATTATGGTCTTGCCTGCAAAGGCATTTTATTCAACAACTTTCCGGCTGCCATACGCAGCCAACATCAGTGGAGTGTTTTATGAATGAAGCTGTGAAAAACGTTAAACTGCACCTTGTGGTTCTCGCTCTGGTCGTAGTTTCCGAACTCATAGGAATTATGACTTTTAAAGTAGGTCCGGGTAAACTGGTGCTGCTGCCCATGCTTTATGCAATGTTTATCGGTATCTTCCTCGGCCCCAAATTCTGCAAAGTCGTAAAAGAAAAGGATATGTTTCAGGCCAGCACACTTGTAGGTCTGACTCTGCTTCTGCTTATGGCCCGTTACGGAACACTTGTAGGTCCGAAATTCTTTGAAATCCTCAAGGCCGGCCCTGCTCTGGTTCTGCAGGAATTCGGTAACATTGCCACCCTGCTTCTCGGTATCCCCATCGCTATGTATCTTGGACTGAAACGTGAAGCCGTAGGCGCTGCCCACTCCATCGCACGCGAACCGAACGTTGCTCTCATCGGTGACATCTACGGCCTCGACTCCGCTGAAGGACGCGGCGTAATGGGCGTATACATCTGCGGTACTGTTTTCGGAACCATCTTCTTCGGCTTAATGGCTTCTTTCCTCGCTGCCTTTGAAATCTTCCACCCCTTCGCGCTGGCTATGGCCTCCGGCGTTGGTAGTGCAAGTATGATGACTGCATCCGTTGGTAGCCTCAGTGCCGCATATCCGGAAATGGCTGAGCAGATTCAGGCTTTCGGTGTAGCAAGTAACACCCTCTCCGGTATCGACGGCGTGTACATGTCCCTGATTCTGGCCCTGCCCATGTCCAACAAGCTCTACAACTATATTTACAAACTCAAATATAAAACTGCTCCGGAGGCCGTATAATGACTAAGCAGCAAAACCTCATAGAATCCGTAGCCGTTCTCGTACTGGTAAGCATCATGGTTCTTATCGGTAACTATGTTGGCTTCAACAACAACATGGTGGAAGCCCTGCCCGGTATGGGCATCCTGCTCCTGCTCTGCATAGCCGGTGTGGCCACCAACATGTTTGTATTCAAAAAAATCCCTTCCGTACTCTTTGTCATCACTTACGGCGTAATTGTCAGCCTTCCGGGATTTCCCATGTCCGAAGCAGTCAACGCCTATGTAGCCAAAGTACACTTTCTGGCTCTGACCACCCCCATCCTTGCCTATGCTGGTGTATCTATCGGTAAGGATCTTGACACCTTCAAGAAAAGCGGCTGGCGCATTGTCATCGTAAGTATCTTCGTCATGATCTCCACTTACCTCGGCTCCGCAGCCATTGCCCAGAGCGTGCTCAAGTTCATGGGAGACATTTAAATGGCTTTGAATTCTGAAGTTCTTGCCCTTCTTGACGAAATGAAGGAAATCCGCCGCAATATCCACCGCAACCCCGAAGTGGGCCTGGAGACAGTGGAAACCGCAAAATTGATCAAGTCCAAACTTGATGAATACGGTATTCCTTACTCCGATTGCGGTGTGAACTCTGTGGTAGCTGAGATAAAAGGCGGAGAAGGCGACACAACTGTGGCTTTCCGTGTTGATTTTGATGCCCTTGAGATGGAAGAAGAAAACGACTTCGCCTACAAATCTCAGGTTCAAGGCAGAATGCACGCATGTGGTCACGATGGACACTGCACCTCTTTGATCGCACTTGCTGCCTACCTCTCCAAGAACCGTGATTTTAACGGCACAGTACTCCTTCTTTTCCAGTCCGGCGAAGAAGGATACGAGGGAGCACTTAGAGTTATCGAAGACGGTTTCTTTGATAAATACAAAGTGGACTACATGTTCGGATTCCATAACTGGCCCGGACTTGAGACCGGCAAAATTGCCGTTCACAACGGTGCCTGCATGGCATCCGAAGACCGCTTTGAAATCTACGTGACCGGAAAAAGCGGGCACGCTTCCATGCCTCACGTCAGCAACGAACCATTTGCCGCTGTTGCGGATATCATCAAAGGGTTGCAGTCCATAATCGTCCGCAAGGTACCCTCTCACGAACGCGGTGTAATTTCCATTACCCAGGTTCACGGAGGCAGCATGCGGAACGGAATCCCTGACCGCGTCATGGTTCAGGGGAACGTTCGTACCTGCAACGAGGATGTTCAGGATCTCATTGAAGAATCCATAGGTCAGGTAGCCAAGGGTGCTGCGACCATGTACGGAGTTAAAGCGGAGCTGGATTATGTCCGTAAACATCCGGTACTGGTTAACTCAGTTCCTGAAATAGGCTTAAAAGCGGCAGAAAAGGTTGTCGGCGCGGAAAACGTCGTTACCGACATGGAATCATCCATGGCTGCTGAAGACTACGCTTTCTTCATGAAGCACACCAAGGGATGCTATGTCTGGATCGGCAACGGCTCTGACTCCGCCGCCCTGCACAACAGCAAATATGATTTCAACGATGAAATCCTGCCTGTTGCTGCAAGCTTCTTCATCGCCGTCATTGACGAGCTTCTGTAATAAAAAAGCGGGGCCCTCCACAGGCCCCGCTTTTTTATTACAGCTTGTTCAGTCGAAATTTCTTAAAGAATGTTATTCTCACGCAGCTCGTTCATGACCTGCACCTTGCTAAAAGGTTTTACGATATAACAACTGGCATATCCCTTAAAAAAGGCCTGACTGACATTTTTGGTGTCCTTCAGGGAAGTGATCATGACCAGCTTGAATTCATCCGGCCCATCAACCTTCAATTCTTTCTCCAGATCACGCAACTTCTTGGTTGCTTCATGACCGTCCATTTCAGGCATAAGAATATCCATAAACACCGTATCGAACGGGTCTTCTTCTTCATACGCCTTCTTGTAAAGTTCAATGGCATCAGATCCGTTGAACACTGCCTCACATCTGGCATACGGTGAGAGCAGCTTACTCAGGTACATGTGGACGGTTTCATCATCGTCAATAATTAGAAACCTCATATCCCCTCACTTACACAGTATCAAAGTTAGATATAATTCAAGACCTGCAATTTGTTTAATTTCTACTCTATACAATAAAATAAATAAAAAACCATAGCAACTTGAAATTCAAAAAATACGCCCATATCTGCAAACAGATTCGCTATACCCATGCAATCTGCCAACATCTTATATTAAAACAAAAAAACGCCGTCCCAAAATAGAGACGGCGTTTCAGATAAAGTAATATTACAGCTAGATATCAACGCCGTAAGCCTTGATGACCGCCATTCCACCCTGAGTGTTATGGACCTCTTCAAAGCCAAGAGCATCAAGCATAATCTGAGCTTCATAGGAACGGCCACCGGTGTTGCAGACCAGCACCAGTTTCTTGTCCTTGGGCAGCTCTTCATATCTTTTAGGGATCTCACCCTGAGGGATATTGTGCCAATGTTCAGGATACTTTTCGAGAAAAGGCTCAGCATCGGCTTTTTCACGTACATCGAGGAAGCAGTATTCACCGCTTTCGCGATTATCCCAATACTCGGCAAAAATATCAGGACCATGACCGTGGTTCATACCATTAATAGCGTTATCGGCCATGTTGGCGATAGCGTTTAGAACATCCATGGCAGAAGCAAACGGCGGAGAGTAAGCCACTTCGAGATTGCTGACATCTTCGATTGTAGGCTGGTATTTCATGATCGCAGCCACTGCGTTGATACGACCGACGAGAGCATCGCCACCAGCAGAAATACCCTGAATACCAAGGACTCGGCGGGTTGCCTTATCTACAACCATCTCAAGGGTCATCATATCTTTTTCAGGATAGAAATGAGCACGGTCAGCCATGATCAACATCACGCTGATAGCATCAAATCCTGCCTGCTTCGCAGCACCAAGGCTCATTCCGGTACCGGACATAGCCCGCTCGAAAATCTTAACGCACCATGAGCCTGCTGCGGCGGGAAAAGTTTCCTTGCGTCCGGCAAGGTTACCGCCGATGACCCTTCCCTGTCTGTTAGCCATGGAACCCATAGGCAGGAACAGGGGAGAACCGTCTACAGCATTTTTGATGATTGCGCAGTCACCACCGGAGAAAATCAGGGGATCGGTAGTACGCATGGTTTCATCAACCATGATACCGCCGCGCTCGCTGCACTCAAGGCCGCATTCACGAGCAAGCTTATCGTTAGGGATAACGCCCGCAGAAATAATTACGATATCGGCTTCGACTTCACCGTCAGAGGTAATTACGCGCTCAACTTTACCGTCACCTTCAATTCTGGAAACAGTCTGGCCGAGTTTGAAGGAAACGCCTTCTTCTTCCATATGTTTCTGGCCCATCTTTGCCAGTACCGGGCTGCACATACGGGGCAGAATCTGGTCGAAAATTTCTACAACAGTGGTTTCAATGCCCCACATGTCGGAAAAGGCTTCAGCCATTTCAAGACCGATGAATCCTGCACCAACCACAACAGCTTTTCCGTACTGACCCTTGGTGATACCTTCTTTGATCTTTTCTGCGTCATGCATATTGCCGACATAGAAAACATTTTCAAGCTCTTCACCGGGGAGACCGAGCTTACGGGGAGTGGCTCCGGTACCGATTACGAGCTGGTCGTAATCAAGAACACTCTTTTCGCCTGTCTTCAGGTTTGTGATGTGAACCTGTTTGTTTTCACGGTCGATTTTGGTGGCTTCGGTGGAAGAAAGAACTTCCACGCCTTTGATGTCGTTGAAAAACGGTTCATCACGAACCATATGGAAAGCGGTGGTACGAAGCTGGTTGGCCTCGGACACATCTCCGGAGACAAAATAAGGAATACCGCAACCGCCGTAGGAAAAAATTTCGTCCCTGTCGATAAGGGTAACGCGGGCATCCTGCCTGATTCTCTTATAACGGCAGGCCGCTTTGGGACCAAGTGCAACAGCACCGATGACAACTACATGTTCTGACATGAACTGAACCTCTGTTTTGAGATTTACATAACTACTGAAAAGCATCCAAATCAGTAGGGGAATTGTCTTTGGTCTACGAACTAATCATTTTAATGGATAAACGCAAGCGGCTTAGAGAAGAAAAGCATGGTGCAATTGACGCCTTAAGCCTTTTTGCACAAGGGTTTAAGAAACCTGACAAGCTGTTACCATGTCCCGTATATAGCGTGGACAGCCAATTTTCATAAAAAAGACCGCAATATCTCGAAAGATATTACGGTCTTTTTTAAATTATCAAATTTAAAGCTTACTCTGCCTTAAACACCCCGGATTTACCGCCTTCTTTGTAGACGAGTCGTACATCAGAAATGATAACATCCTTCTGTACAGCCTTGCACATGTCATAAATGGTGGCACAGGCAACCTGAACGGCTACAAGAGCTTCCATTTCAACACCGGTTTTACCGGTACAGCGGGCCTCACCTTCAACTTCGATGGTCAGTTCGGCATCGTTAATTGCAAAACGCACATCAACGTAGCTGAGTGCAATAGGATGGCAGAGCGGAATGAGGCGATGAGTTTCCTTGGCCCCCATGATGCCGGCAATCTTAGCTGAAGCAAGGGCATCCCCTTTAGGAAGAGCCTGCTGCTTAAGCAGATTGAAGGTCTCCTCGTTAAGGATGACCCGTCCCTTGGCAATGGCTGTGCGTTTGGTGTCCGCCTTAGCGGCCACGTCCACCATTACGGCATTGCCTTCGGCATCAATGTGGGAAAACTCACTCATGCTACTCACCCATCACTTTATCTTTCGCTTTTTTGAAAAGCTTTTTAACTTTTTTCATGGGCTTCTCTTCATCAAGGGCTTCAAATTCCCTGAGAAGCTCTTCCTGCCTGCTGTTCAAGCCGGTCGGAGTCTTGACCTTAACTTCCACCAGCAAGTCGCCCTTGTGAGAGCTGCCGAGGTAAGGAAGGCCGAGTCCACGGAGCTGGAAGACTTCACCGGACTGGGTTCCCTTGGGAATGTCCATTTCGATGGGCTCATCCAGAGTGGGAACTTCGAGCTTGTATCCCAGCGCAGCCTGAACAAAAGTAATCTCGGTGCTCAGGACAAGATCCTGTCCCTGACGCTTGAAGACCTTGTCCGGCTCCACAGTGATGACCACATAAAGGTCACCGTGGGGGCCGCCATTCATTCCGGCTTCACCTTCACCGCGCAGACGCAGACGTGAGCCATTGTCCACACCGGCAGGAATACGCACATTCAGATCTTTCTGCTTGCGCACATATCCGGCACCGCGACACTCAGAACATGGATCGGTAATAACCTTACCCCGTCCATTACATGCGGGACAGGGAACGGAAATACGGAAAAAGCCCTGATTCTGCTCAACAGCTCCCCTGCCGCCACAATGGGAGCAGGTCTCTGGGGATGTTCCGGGCGCGGAACCGCTACCCTCGCAGGTGTCACAGGTATCGGTTACCGGGATATTCAGTTCAACTTCGGTTCCCTTGGCTGCATCACGAAAAGACACAGTCAGGTTGTAACGGAGGTCGGAACCGGCCTGCATGCGGTTTGCACCGCGGCCGCCGCCACCGAAACCGAAGATATCGCCGAAGATATCGCCGAATGCGCCGAAAATATCCTCGGAAGACTGGAATCCACCAAATCCGCCATTCATACCGTTCATGCCTTGATGGCCGAAGCGGTCGTAACGGCTCCTTTTTTCAGGATCCCGCAGAACGTCATAGGCTTCCGCGGCTTCCTTGAATTTCTCTTCAGCTTCCGCATTACCCGGGTTACGGTCAGGGTGAAATTCCATAGCCTTCTTACGATAGGCTCTTTTAATTTCCCCTTCCTGGGCTTCTCTGGAAACTTCTAAAACTTCATAATAGCAACGTTTTGACATGACTTATTCGCTGCCGGGCTTTTTACCATCGGCAGTGTGGTAGCTCTCGGGAAGTACCTTGGTAGCGGCAATTTCCCTGAGGGCGGTTACGATTTCTTTGTTTTTGGATTCAACAAGAGGAGAGTAACCTTCACGATACTGCTTCACTCTTTTAATGGCCATCTGGACAATAAGGAATCTGTTACCAACCTCAGCCAGACAATCTTCAACTGTGATTCTTGCCATGCGATCTCCAACACAATGGTTTTACCGGGTATCCCGGTTATTTTCTGAGAGGAATCTGACCCTGTAGGTCTTCAAGCAGTTTGTCGGATACAGGATAGTATCCACTGCCATCGCCTAAAGATAGCCAGCATTGTCCATCGGGCAGTTCTGGATCTGAATAAAAAGACACTTTAACGACGCGTTTGCCGCTCTCGTCCATTAACTCCAAATCCATTACCTTTTCGGAAGTTTCCGAAAGGGATGCCTTTGGTTCCGCCTCGAATTTTAATTCATTAAGTCGCCATAAGGACATGTCAATGCCCAGCAGCGGCTTTTTATCCTCAAAATTAATCCAACTCTTATCGGATTTAATTCCGGTAAAAGTCTGATTGCCCTGCACTACCCTTACGGTTCCAAGCTTTCCGGTAGCAATGGAAACAACATTTCGCTGCTGCATTGCAAAAGCTTTCTTATCCAATTGCTCGTAATGTTCTTTACTGAGAACCAGATATCCGCTCTGGGAAGATGATCGGGCAAAATAAAATTTTTCTCCATCACCCGGTTCAAAAATTTCAAGAGTCTCAACTTTTTTACCGGACAATGAAATTTCAATATTTAAAAGAATCCTGTTTTCCTTATTAGGAATGCTAGAAACAAGACCTTTTGCAGGCACCTCAAGCAAAGAATGGAGGAAAAGGTCCACTTCACTGCCGCTGGCCTGTTTCCCCCCAAGGGGAGCGGGAAAAGAAAACATGAACGGTCCGTCCTTGCGGACTAGAGTCCATGAAAAAGAGCCTCCATGGCCCAAAGAAATAGCGACAACCTCATCCGGATTTCCCGAAATCAGATGCAGATTATAGTAATATTCAGCCGGGAACTCGCATCGACTGACCATCTTTTCTCCAAGCAAGAAGAGACTGCCTTCTTCTTTGGAGTTAAGGGCATAAAAACCTTCGCCGGAAGGATTTTCTGAGCCGACAGAAATAGCAAGCTCCTGCCCACCACCGGCGGCGATGCGCAATCGGGGAGATTCGAAACCATATTCAGCAGGAACGGGTTCCGACACACGCCCCATAAAACGCAAAGCTTTATCCTGAGCTAAAACATCAAGCAGGGAATTCACCTTGGTCAGATCAGCTTCAACTGTACCGTTCCAACCATGCTGGGCAACTCCCCAACCATCAGTCCTTCGGACCAGTGAAAAGCAATCTTCTCCCAACGAGCACACGTCAAGCCTGTCTACCTGATCCTTATTAAGAACAGGCCAAACAGGCTCAGCTCGTTCAACCGGTTTCTTCGGCGAACTCAAATAAAAGGCTCCGCAAACAATGGAGACCAGAGTCAAAAATATTAAAAACCTTTTCAGCACAAACAGCACCTTGGGATTACTAGACTCACGACATTATTCAACAACGGAGCAATTTGCTAAAATAAGAGATATAAACTTGCATGTCAACCTATTTTAAGGCAGAATCCCTATCCCGTCGGTCTGAAATAGACTCCGACGCTAATTCGATATCAATAAAATATAAATACGATTTTTTCCACAACTTATTAGATATACTTGGAGCAAGAAATGGCCAAATGGGGAAAACTGAGCTTTGCCCAAAAAAAATGCGTATCCACTGTGGGTATGCTCATGCAGAAAACCGAAATGGTCAAAGATGGAGACCGCATCGGCATTGCAGTATCCGGAGGAGTTGACAGTTTCGTACTCATCCGCACTATGCTCATCAGGCAAGCCATCATACCATTTAATATTGAACTCATGGTGCTGCATGTTAACCCCGGTTTTATTCCCGACAGCCACTACCCTCTTTCTGACTGGTGTCGCGAAAACGGAATTGCCTCCCATATCGAACTTACCGACTATGGTCCGAGAGCCCACGGCCCTGAAAACAAAAAAAAATCTGCATGTTTTTATTGCAGCAGATTGAGACGCAAAAGACTATTCGAACTCTGTGACCAATACAATTTAACCCACCTCGCCCTCGGGCATACTGCAGACGATCTGGTAACTACGTTTCACATGAATATGCTTCAGAACGGACGAGTCCAAGGTCTCTCTGCCAATGAGTCTTTTTTCAAAGGAAAACTGCAGGTTATCAGACCAACTTTGATGCTTGAAAAGAAATACATCAAAGCAGCGGCACGGCAGTGGGAACTCCCTATCTGGAGCAATAAATGCCCCTCCAACGACAACACCAAACGCAGTGAAATCAACAACTGGCTGGAAGACGAATGGCGAAAAATGCCCGGTTCCAGAAACAATACCTTTAATGCTTTAAGACGCTGGCAGCTTGACTTAAACATGAAAACATCTTAAAAATTTTTCAAATTTATTGCGCCTGTTAACCAGAGACATTTTTAACGTCATAATTAAGCAAGGCCCAAAACAGATCATGCTATCAAAAAAATACCACGTAGTTATATTTAAAAACCCCTGCGACAATGCCCGTAAATTTCAGCTCCGCGGCTGGATATTCTTTTTCATCTTCGCTCTTATCGCAGGCCTAGCCGGAGGAAACATATACCTCTGGAAGTATTACCAAAACTATTCAGGACTGGAAAACAATCTGGCCCGTGCCGAAAAAGCTGTACAGGAGCAAAAGGCACAGCTCATCTCTCTTTCACAGAAGATGCAGAACATTTCACAGGACCTCGACCGGGTTCACAACTTTGACTCCAAATTACGCGTAATGATCAACCTCGACCAAGGCAACGTTCAAAACGTAGCCCCTAAAGGCGGATCAACCGGAGCCGATTTTTCCAACAGTTACCTGCCTCTGTACAGACAGGAATTGCTTGTCCGCAAAATGCACGATTTTCTCGCGCAACTCAGCACAGAAGCAAAGCTGGAGGAAGTGCGCCAGCAGGAAATCATCCACTCGATGCGTTCCAAACAGGATGCTTTGGATGCAACACCGTCCATCTGGCCTGCAGAAGGCTGGGTAACTTCACCTTTCGGTTGGAGAAGCTCACCTTTCACCGGCAAACGTGAATATCACAAAGGTATTGATATTTCCTGCCCCACCGGAACCCCCATCTATGCTCCGGCCAAAGGAACCATCTCTTTTTCCGGCGTTCAGGGCGGATACGGCAAGCTGGTAAAAATCAACCACGGAGCCAACCTCTCCACCCGCTACGGACATATGAAACAGCCCATAGTAAAGAAAGGACAAGAGGTAACCCGAGGTGAACTTATCGGTTACGCAGGTAACACCGGTCGTTCCACCGGCCCGCATGTTCACTACGAGGTAAGACTTGGCGGTGTTCCGGTAAACCCAATGCGTTACATACTTAACTAAGCTATCAGAAATCGAACTCCAAGGTCCGTAGAGTAATCACTCTACGGACCTTTTTTATTGGATTTGTTGAAAAAAAGTTACCTTAATGACCAACCGGGCTTTGCCCTCCGCGACTCTTAGTGATAATAGAGCGTAAAGAATGGGTCCTGATTTTGCAGACCCGTCTGAAACGAGGACAGCATGACTTTTTTTAATTTCAATCCCAGCGATCTAATGAGCTTTTATCTCACCCTGTTCAGGGTGAGTATTGTGCTGTTTTTACTCCCTTTTTTCGGAGGAAACTCTATCCCCAAAACAGTTAAGGCCGCACTTACCATTGTTTTGACGCTTGGCATCTGGCCCCATGTAACCTTTGAAGGAAGCCTCATGCCAGCAAGTCCTTACAATATTGCCCTGATGATTCTGGGAGAAATGGTACTCGGGCTGGTCATGGGAATCTCCGTTCATGTCATGTTTGCAGCAATCCAGACAGGTGGTAACCTCATCGGGGTTCAGATGGGTTTCTCAATGGTTAACGTCCTCGACCCGCTAACCGGAACCAACGAAGCTGTCACCGCCCACTTCCTATATATGTGTGCGATTCTGGTTTTCCTGAGTATCAACGGACACCTTTACTTGATGTCTGCTATGGTAGAGAGCTTCAAATATATTCCACCGGGCCAGATCTTCATCTCATCCACTCTGACCAGCCAGATCATGTCTATTTCGAAAGACCTGTTTGTTCTTGCTGTAAAAGTAGCATCACCAATTATCGCAACCATTTTCGTTGTTGACCTCGGCCTTGCCTTGATCAGTAAAATGGCTCCCCAGATGAACGTACTCATGCTCGGTTTTCCTCTCAAAATTTTAGCAGGCTTCTTTGTTCTCAGTCTCGTATTCACTGTTCTCTCACTGCATGTGGGAGAATTTGTGGCTGACCTGCCCAAATATTTATTAAGCATAATTAAAGCCGGCAGCCCGCCAGCCATGCCAATCGGTAACTAGGAGGATGCTGCATGTCTAAAGATCCTAGTAAAACTGAGAAGGCGACACCCAAACGGATAGATAAAGCCCGGAAAGACGGGAGTGTCGCCAAAGGTGAGGAAATGGGCAAAATAATGACCCTTATTGCAGGTGTAATCTGCCTGCGGGCCATTATGGACATGTACTACGAACAATTCTATGAAATATTCCAATGGTTTTTTACCAAAGGCATATTCATTGATTTGGATAAACAATCTGTTTACCAGCTTTTTCAATGGTGCTCTCAAAAACTGGCTCTCATACTGCTCCCACTATTCCTGTTTATCGCCTTCATAGCCTTTCTTGTTCTGCGCCTTCAGGTCGGCAAATTATGGACCACGAAAGTATTCAAACCCAAATTCTCAAAGATGTTCAATCTGGTGCAAGGGTTTAAGAGACTGATATTTAATGTCAAAACAATAATCAGACTCGTTAAAAGTCTGCTTTTCGCCATCATAGTAGGAATCGCACCCTACATAATCATCAAGAATGAAGTGGGAAACTTCCTGCCTCTCTTTTATTCCAGTGCCCATGAACTGGCCATCTACATGCTGCAGATCGGCTACAAAATGGTCACTTACACCATGCTGCCTATGCTGGTTCTTGCTTTAGCCGACCTCTGGTATCAGCGCTACAATTACCAGGAAGAAATGAAAATGACCAAAGATGAAGTAAAAGACGAGCGCAAACAGGCTGAAGGTGACCCGAAGATCAAACAGCAACAGAAGCAAAAAATGATGGCAATCCTCCAGCAACGCATGATGGCCGAAGTTCCTAATGCTGATGTAGTCATCACCAACCCGACCCACTACGCCATTGCCTTGAAGTACGATCCTATGGTAGCCCCAGCACCATTGGTCCTTGCCAAAGGGATGAATAAAGTTGCTGAGCGAATCAAAGAAGTAGCCCGCGAAAACAAAGTGCCGATCCGAGAAAATAAACCTTTGGCACAGGCCTTGTATAAACAGGTTGAGATCGGTGACATCATTCCGGAAGAACTCTATAAGGCAGTTGCGGCTATACTTGCCAAGTTGAACAAATTTACCCGCAAATAAAGGCCTGAGCACCTCTTCCGGTGAGCATAAAGATCACCAGAAAACGACCTGAAAGGGGTGTCAAAATCATGGCCGAATCAAAATCGATAAATTACCAGAAATTTGCCAAGCAGGGCGATATCCTCCTCGCGGGCGGCGTTGTTGTCATTCTCTTCGTCATGCTCATTCCCCTGCCGACAATGTTTATCGACTTCATGCTCAGTGTAAGTATTTCACTGGGACTGGTAATTCTGATTACCTCCATGTTCCTGCAATCACCCCTTGAATTTTCCATTTTCCCTTCACTTCTGCTGGTAACCACCCTGCTCCGACTGGCTCTAAACGTAGCCACCACACGCGCCATCCTTCTTCACGGGGATGAAGGTACATCGGCTGCAGGTAGTGTTATTCAGAGTTTCGGTGAATTTGTTGTCGGTGGTAACTATGTCATCGGTATCGTCATATTTATGATTTTGTTCATCCTGAACAAAACAGTTATCGTACAGGGTACAACACGTATTGCGGAAGTTGCCGCACGATTCACTCTTGACGCAATGCCCGGTAAACAGATGGCGATTGAAGCTGACCTTAACTCCGGTCTTATCGATGAAGATGAAGCAAGATCCCAGCGAGAAAACCTCCGCCGCGAATCAGACTTTTACGGTGCCATGGACGGTGCCGGTAAGTTTGTACAGGGGGACGTTAACGCAGGTATGCTCATCACCGCCATTAACATCATCGGCGGAATTCTTATCGGTGTACTGCAAAAAGGAATGCACTGGACCGACGCAGCACAGACCTACACCCTGCTGACCATCGGTGACGGTCTCGTATCAACTATCCCTTCACTGATCATCTCCACCTCCGCCGGTATCATCGTTTCCCGTGCAGCAGCAGAAGCCAAGATGGGTGAAGAATTCATCGGACAGCTTACTTTTCATTCTAGGGCACTCAAGCTGGTATCCATCATTCTTGTGGTATTCGGGATTGTCCCCGGAATGCCCACCATTCCTTTCCTCTGCCTTGCTGCGATTATTTATGGAATATCTCTCCTCGGCCGCGACACTGAAGCAGAAGAGCAGAAGGAAGAAGAAAAAGCACAAAAAGCCAAGGCCGAACAGCCTTCACTGGACAGCCCGGAAGAAGTTCAGGCACTGCTGCCTCTAGACTCGCTGGAACTGGAAGTCGGCTACGGCCTCATCCCATTGGTTGATGAAGAACAGAGCGGCAACCTGCTTTCACGTATCCGCTCCATCCGCCGACAGTACGCACTCGATATGGGTGTCATTATCCCGTCACTGCACCTGCGTGACAACCTGCAGCTCAAGCCCGGTGAATACCGCGTGCTCATTAAAGGCAACGCTGTGGCCTCTGCTGAGATTCTCATCGACCACCAGCTGGCTATGGACCCGGGTGACGCAAAACACAGAATTAAAGGTATTGAAACAGTCGAGCCTGCATTCAACCTTCCTGCTATCTGGATTCCCGATACCCAGAAAGAAGAAGCAATGCTTGCCGGATACACAGTTGTCGACCCCTCAACTGTTATCGCAACTCACCTTACCGAAGTATTCCGCCGCAACCTCGGTGAATTCCTCGGCAGACAGGAAACACAGGATCTGCTGGACAACCTTTCTAAACGCGCTCCCAAGGCTGTTGAAGACCTCGTTCCTAACATCCTCTCCCTCGGCGTGGTTCAGAAGGTGCTCCAGAACCTCGTTCGCGAAAACGTATCAATTCGCGACCTGCTGACTATTGTTGAAGCACTGGCTGACTACGGTCCCTCCATTCAGGACCCGAACCAGCTGACAGAATACGTCCGCTCCCACATGAGCAGAACTATTATAAAGCCTTACCTTGCCAGTGACGGCAGCCTGCCCATCATGACCTTCGGCCCCAATGTGGATGCCAAGCTTAATGATGCGGTTCGTTCATCCGAAAACGGTGGTTTTCTGGCCCTTGATCCCGGCAGTGCCCAGCAGCTCATTCAAAGCGTTAATGCAACCGCTGAAGGTGTACTGGAAACTGACGGTCAACCGGTCCTCTTGTGTACTCCTCAACTGAGAAGCCACTTGGCACAACTGATGGTACGCTTCTTGCCTACAATCCCTGTAATATCGCAGGCCGAGATTCCTGCGAGCGTAAGAATCATGTCTGCGGGTACCGTAGAGTTCTAAAAAGGTTGGTAATATGCGGGTAAAAACATTCAGAGGTAGCAGCACTGCAGCGGTCTTCGCCGACATCAAAGCGGAATTCGGCGACAACGCTATTATCCTCAGCAACAAATCAGTTGAAGAGGACGGCCGCAAGATCCATGAGATCATGGTCGGCGTTGACGGTCAGGAAGAAGCTGTTCCGGCGCAGGAGACAAGGGACGAAGTCATTGATGCCGCAATGAACAACATCCCGGACTGGAATCAGGAGTGGAACCAGATCAAGGGACATATGATGGCCCTGCTGAAGCCGCAGATGAACCTGAACCTGCTTGCTCCCCGCCAGCGCCTCGCACTGGAATACCTTGAGAGAGAAGGTGTTGAAAACAAGGTCATCCTTGATCTCTTTCAACAGCTTCGCGGCGACAAGTCCAAAGCCATCCTGCCCGAACTGGAAAAAATAGCTCCTGTCCGCGCACTGGACTCAAAGAATTGGCCCCAGAAATTTCAGGCCCTCGCCGGACCGCACGGCGCAGGCAAAACCTCCACTATTATCCGCCTCGCACTTAAGGAAAAGAAAGAAAACCCCACAGCACGCATCTGTCTTGCCTCTGCTGATCAAGGACAAGGTAAAGGGCGTCTTGTCCTGCGCCACTACGCAGACCTTTCGGGGCTCGAATTCAGGGAACTGGCCAGTCGCGAAGATTTTGCCAAACTTATCGGTGAAAGCCGGAAATTTGACAGAGTCTTCATCGACCTCCCCGGTCTGGGCGGAAATGCAGAACTGGAAGGCTGGCTTACAGCATGCGGCATGCACGGTCCCTGCGATCTGGCAGTACATCTGGTACTGAACCCATATTACGCTCCGGCGCAATACACAGCTTTCCTTAAAAAATTCCAATCTTCAAAAGTAAAAAGCCTCATCTGGACCAAACTTGATGAGGCATGCAACTACGGAGCACTGGTCAACACTTCTTATGAAAGCGGCCTACCGGTTTCCCTACTGTCTTACGGCTCAGGATTAAGAAACAGCATGCAGCCGGCCTGTGAAAAAGACTTCTGGAGACTGGTCTTCAAACACCAGCTTCCAGTGCAGGAAAAAATGAATTTCGCTAAAGCGGTTTAACCGTTTTCTGCCCAAAAAAATAAGATAAATCAGGCACAATATTCGTTGCATAAAAATCGCTGGCAACGTAAACAGTATAGATAAATAAGAACAGGGTGATACAAATGAATTCCAATCTTCCCATGGTATTTTCAGTAACCTCCGGTAAGGGGGGCGTAGGCAAGACGAACGTTTCCGTAAACCTGGCCTACAACTTAAGCCGCATGGGCAAGAAAGTCTTGCTGCTGGATGCAGACCTCGGCCTCGCCAACGTTGACGTCCTGCTGGGCATTGCTCCCAAGTACAACCTTTTCCATCTCTTTCACGAAGGGACTGGTATCAGGGAAGTTCTTCACAAGACCGATTACGGATTCGACATCCTCCCTGCTTCTTCCGGCGTGAGTGACATGGTATCCCTTTCTACCGGCCAGAAACTGGACCTGCTGGAAGCAATGGACCACCTTGAAGAAGAGATCGACTACCTGATCGTTGATACCGGTGCAGGAATCAACGACAACGTTCTCTACTTCAACCTTGCAGTTCAGGAACGCCTTCTGGTACTGACCCCGGAACCGACCTCCCTTACTGACGCATATGCGCTTATTAAAGTCATGAAACTGCATCACGGGGTTGACAAATTCAAGGTTCTGGTAAACATGGCACCGGACATGAAAGGAGCCAAAGAAGTTTTCAAGAAACTCTATATGGCCTGTGACCATTTCCTTAGCGGAGTTTCTTTGGATCTGGTGGGAGTTATCCCCCGCGATCCCAACATGAGGCAGGCTGTCATCAAGCAGACTCCTCTGTGTAAGATTGCACCTTCAAGCCCGGCTTGTACCCAGATTGCTGAGACCGCTAAAAGAATAACCAAATGGAAAGCGACATCCGAGCTAGATGGTAATATCAAGTTCTTCTGGAAAAAACTCCTCTTCCAAGAACAGTCCGTGGCTTAATTTAGAGTCCGGATCTACTGGTTGGGAAGATTTTTCTCCCTCAGATCAAGAGGCGATAGTACGGCATTACTCACCGAAAATCCGTATTATCGCGCTCCGTATGAAAGCCAAGCTCCCGCAGAATGTGGAGCTGGGAGAGCTTATCAGTGCCGGAAGTTTAGGGCTTGTCGAATCACTTGGAAAATTTCGCCCTGAACTGAAGATCAAGTTCGAAACATACGCTGAAAACCGTATCAAAGGCGCCATGCTCGATGAATTGCGGCGCATGGACTGGTTTTCACGCGGACTGCGCCAAAAAGTTAAGACAATCGAGAACTGCATTCGCGAGATTGAGCACGAGACAGGCGAAAAACCTACCAGTGCTCAGCTTGAGGAAGCAACCGGATTTTCCGCCAAGGAAGTCCAGCAGGGACTCGAAGCCCTCCAGAATCAGCTTTGCGTCAATCTCGACGCATTTAACGACAATATTCCAAGCAACAAAGATTCCCAGCTTGATGATGAGCCGTTCCAGTCTGCAGTTTTTCAAGAAACAGTAGACAAGGTAGCTGATCTGATTGATAATTTGACGCCGAGGGAAAAACTGGTATTATCACTGTACTACGGGGAGGAACTCAATATGAAAGAGACCTCCGAAGTAATGGAAATTACAGAAGGCAGGGTATCCCAATTACACTCTCAGGCCTTGAAAAAATTGAGAAAAATGTTCCACGATAAATATTCTACGGAACCTTAAGGAGAAATAAATGGCGATTGATTACTCTATGAAAGTTCTTGTTGTGGATGACTTCGCAACCATGCGTCGTATTATTAAAAACATCCTCCGCCAGATCGGCTTCACCAACATTGTGGAAGCTGACGACGGAACAACTGCCTGGGAAACCCTGAACAAAGATGACAGCATCCAGTTCATCGTTTCCGACTGGAACATGCCCCAGATGACCGGCATTGAACTGCTGCGTAAAGTAAGAGCCAGTGAAGAGTTCGCCGATATTCCTTTCCTGATGGTTACTGCAGAAGCTCAGCAGGAGAACATCATTGAAGCTGTTCAGGCCAAGGTTTCCAACTACATTGTTAAGCCTTTCACCCCTGATACCCTCGGTCAGAAAATTAATAAGATTTTTGAATAAAAATTCCTGTTCAGCGGACATGTCACGGCATGTCCGCTGAACCATATTTCAGGCGGCAGCTAAGGCAATTCCGCCCGGAACCTTGTCTATCAGGATACGTACATGCTCTTCCTCGCTGTTGATGATATTGATGACTCTGAATCCGGGGAAGATACTCAATCTTCAGCCCCTGCCAGCAAGGCAGCTCAAAAGGTAGAGCTGGACCTTGATGATGCGCCTTTTCTTGAAGACGAGGACGAGGAAGACGATATTCCGGAGGATGAACCGGAAGAACTTGAGGCTCTTGAGGAAGAGCCGGCTGAAAAAAAACCGAAAACCAAACTCTTCATTTTTATCGGAATCGGAGTAATCATACTCCTGCTTGTTGCGATTCTGGTAAAACTTTTCTTTTTTGACTCTCCCGCACCACCTCCCAAGGAAGAAACTGCTGTAGAAGAAACAGTGGAAGAAATTCCCATGGAAGCCCCCGATGACACTCCTCCGCCTCCACCGGAAGAACCCGGTGTAACCCTGCTGCGCATGGACCCGTTCTGGATTGAACAGAAGGATAAGGACGAGCGTACAAGATTCCTGATAGCCAGATTTGCAATGACAACAACAGATGAACGTGTTGTTGCAGAATATGGACGCAAAACTCTCATCCTGCGCGATGCGGTCTACTTTTACCTCAAAAATAAAGATTTACAGTTTTTAGCCGATGAGAAGAATGTAGAGAAACTGAAAAAAGACCTGCTCATGGTGATCAACCAATACATTGTTGCAGGCGAATTTGAGAAAATCCTGTTTGAGGAGTATCTCGTGAGGTAAAAATCATGCCCGGTCCTGTGGATATGCCCCTGATCATCTCGCAGCTTGCGAATGTCCAGAAGATTTCCAACTCTGAAGTAACCAAGTCCGGCCTTCAGCAGACCCTCATGATCAATCCGGAAGAGCAGGAAAAGAACAAGGAAGCACAGAAGCAGATCCAAAAGACCGAAAAAGATGAAGCCGCTATATCTGTGCGCGATGACAGCGGAAGCAAGGGCGGTCAGCAGTTCAAGCGCAAAAGACAGAAAAAAGACGAAGAGCCAGAAGAAGAAACCCAGACCAAGAAGTCTCCGTGGTCCGGAAACATAATCAATGTAAAGATTTGAGCTGGCGCACCTATTGCCCTTCTTTAATAAACAGGGCAAACTGTTACAGATACTATGAACCTCTACCTTAGCTAATTATGACTGTATTCCTGCTCATTTTCTTTTCCATAACAGAGATAGCTCTGCTTATCGCCGTAATCTTTTTTTTCCTCAGGCTGCGCAAGTCCGAAGAACTGGTCACCCAGTTACAGGTTAAACAGGAAGAATTCGTCAAGAAACTTCAGTTTAACACCCAGCTTGAAAACGAGATGATGAATACCTTTGCCGAACGGCAAGAAGAGCTGGCTCAATTGGATATGATGCTGGACCGCAAATCCAAAAAGCTCAAAAAGATACTGTCTCAGGCTGAAGAATTTTCGCGCTCACCGCAGTTCCTGCGCCAGATCATACTCACAGGTCACAAAGAAGGAAAACCCGTCAGCAGGCTCGCTAAAGCCACAGGGCTGTCTATTGAAGAAGTAGAGCTTATTATTGATCAGCATAGTTAAACTATCATGAAAATTTCCAGATACGGTAATAGAGGCTTTGGCGGAGGCGGCAGTAAATCATCGGCACGCTCTGCCATGTTTCGCAAGAGATTTTCTGTTGGCGATATACTGCAAGGAAAGCTTATAAAATGGTATCAGCCAAAGTTGGGCTGGGTAATTATTGAAGATTTGGAACTACTTGCCAGCATCCAGACAAATGCAGCTCCCGGTGACATTCTCACTTTTCATGTCGAGCAACTCTACCCGGACATAATTCTTAAAGAAATCAACCCGAACCATCTGAACGGGCAAGGCGCATACATTAACCCGGCTGAGATCACCCGTGAATTCGTCAGTAGCCGTGCAACATTCCAATCACAAGCCAGCTCTATTTTCAAAAAACTCAATGAAGAGAAAATATCCAGCACCAATGCCCGAAAAGAACAATTTCTTGAACTGCTGGAAGATGACGTAAAAACCGCTGTAATATTTTTTAAAACTCTTGGATGTGCCGCAAGACTTAATTCTGTTTTAAAATCGACAAAGCTCTACTACATGCCGTGGCTGGTTCCCTGCGGACTCAATCAAGAGATTGTTATCAAGACCAGAGTAGATAACGATAATCCTGACAATTCATTCTATGAATTGCTATTCTCGCTGGACCTGCCCCCGTCCGTACCTGCCAGATTTAAAGTCATGTATAAGAAGCCGCAATGCGGATTCAAGCTGCTTACTGATAATATGCGCATAAAAGCCCTGCTCGAACCAAAATTCAAGGGGAAATTCCCCGAATTTCTCGGCATGGAACGCATCCCGCCGCACAACGCAGGCGGGGTTCTATCTGAACTGTTCTCCGGTTAATCCTTCTCTACCTTGAATGCTGCCACTTCCTCTTCAAGGCTGGCAACGGAATTTGAAAGCTGCTCGGTAATTGAAACGAACTCAGTCAGAGCGTCTTTGGTCTGAATGGATGTCTCGCTAAGCTGAATCATGGCTTTGCTGATTTGCTCGGCCCCCTCGCTCTGATTCTGCATACCTTCGTTTACAGATTCGAAACGCGGTGTCAGAGTCTGGACCTGATTTACCACCCCGGTAATTCCATCGCCAAGCACTGCTACATTGCTGACCCCGTTCTCAACCTGCTTGCGGAACTTATCCATTTCCATAACTCCGGCAGAAACAGCTGAAAGCATCTCAGCCACAATCTTTTCGATATCAAGAGTAGACATGGCTGTCTGGTCGGCAAGCTTACGAATTTCACGCGCTACAACTGAAAAGCCTTGGCCGAATTCCCCGGCCTTCTCAGCTTCGATTGCGGCATTTAAAGACAGCAGATTGATCTGCTCTGAAATCTTTGAAATAGAAGTCACCACTGAACTGATGTTGGCTGCTTTGGAATTAATCACTGAAAGTTTGGAAAAAATACCGCCGGAAGCATCTCGCATGGCATCCATTGTCACGCCCATCTCACCAAGGTCACGAACACCCTGCGCCGCCAATTCGCCGGTAGAAACAGCAACAGTAGTGGACTCGTTCATAGTCCGGGCCAGTTCTTGCGATGTAGCGGAAATTTCACGGGATGAGCTCCCCAATTCCTGAGTCGCAGCAGCCTGATTCTCAACAGCTGCTTCAAGCTGATTGATGGCAGTGCCGAGCTTTAGAGCCGATCCGGTAACCTGATCCCCAGACCTCTGCACCTGACTGACCAGTGAGTTCAAGGTAAGCAACATGGTGTGAATAGATTTAACAAGGTGATCCACCTCATCAAAACGCTTTTCTTTTCCAGTCTCGAAAGAATCCACGACTTTTTTCAGATGCCCCTTATCAGTGGCCATAGCAAAAACTTTCTTGGCCTCACGCAGATCCCCTTTGGAAACATGATGGGCGACCTTTGAGACACTGCGGATAGGCAGGCAAATTCTGCGGATCACATAATAAATCACACCGATGGTCAGCAACAGAATGATAAAGCTGATTGCGCCCTGCTTTATGATCAGCTCCTCTACAGGTGCAAATATCTCCTGCTTGGGCACAGTTGAAGCCACGTACCAGCCCAAGGGGGCAAAATAACGGACATAAGATTGGCGCTCGACAATTTCACCATCCTGACGGCGCACCTTATAATCAAGCCGCCAATCCCCAAGTTTTCCTACTTCCTTAAGGTCATGCATCAGGGAATTGCCGGTATTCAAATTCAAAGTTTTTGCGAAATCAGGCCCGGCACCTAAAGGAGGAACAAGTACATTCTTATTGTTATCGAAAATAAAAAGACGTCCTGTTTCTGCCAGCCTGATTTGTGAAAACCCCTTACGCATATCACGAATGAGGTCCTGTTTCTGGTTTTCTACCGCGCCTTCAATATCATCCACGTAGGCTCCGGTACCGATAATCCACCCCCATTTTGGAAAACCTTTTACGTATAAAAGCTTTGAGATCGGATCATTCTCTCCCAATCTGGTCCACAGCAAATTAACAAACCCACCGCCTTCGCGAGTAGCCTTGCGTATCATATCAGGACCATATGCATATCCATTCTTATCAACACCCTTTGATAAATCACGACCTTCAAGAGAACGATCCGGGTGGGCAAGAGCTTTTAACTTATCAGTATAAATGAAAAAATAATCATTATTAAAATATCTTGTATTACGCGCGAGTTTGAAAGCCGCTTCCTTTGCTTCCTTTTCGGTCAGCTCACCGGCCTTGTAGAGTTCGTAAAAACTGCCGACCTGAGCAAGAAAAAGAGTCATCGCATCCTTTACTGCCTGCTTGCGGTCTTGAAATGCATGTTTGCGGTAGCGGTCAAGGGCCTGATGACCTTCCTGAAGATAAAGCATCCCGACCCTGATAGTGTTCCGGGCTGTCCGCCCTTGAAAATGAGCCATATCTTCTTCGAGAGTTGAACTCGTAAATACAAGCGTAACAATAGATGAAGCAATGACAACGGCTGCAACTATATATGAGATTCTAGTGCTGATTGACCGGAACATGAATTCTCCTTCAAAATGAAACTACCTACAGGCTATTGAAATCAATACAGCCATTTTTACCGCTGCATACATTGTAGTCAAGCCTGTCTCTGAAATATCTGCATAACAGCAAAAAAAAAGACCCGCCAAAAAGACGGGTCTTGATATTTACACAGTAAGGTCCTTGCTATGCAGGTGCAGGGACAGCTTCGGGGGTAACAGGAGTGAAAACTTTTTCTTCAACTTTCCCGGCAGCGGGTTCAAGGACACGCTCTTCCAGGTAATCCACTGCGTTCTCATGAACATAACGCAGGAAAGCATTGTTCAGAGCATGACCGGAAGCATATACTTCAAAGCGGCCCTGTAAGGGAGCTTCCAGAACAGCCATATCGCCGATGAAATCGAGCATTTTATGCCTTACAAACTCATCAGCAAAGCGAAGTCCGCCGTCATTCAGGATACCGTAGTCATCAAGAACTACTGCGTTATCAAGAGAACCACCGAGAGCAAGACCGTTGGCATGCAGATATTCAACTTCTTTCAGGAAACCGAAAGTTCTGGCTTTTGCCAATTCGTCCATGAAAACATCAGGAGTAATTTCAAGAGAGAGAGTCTGTTTACCGATCTGAGGGTGCTCAAAATCAATAGTATAATCAACAGCAAAGCCGTCATGAGGAAAGGCCCTGACGTACTTGCCGTCCTGCTCGAAATTAATGGATTTGGTCACTGCCAGCACCTTACGCGGCTTGGAAAGTTCGCGCACTCCGGCCTGACGGAGCAGATATACAAAAGGTCCGGCGCTGCCATCCATAATGGGCAGCTCGTTACCTCTTACTTCAACGTGAATGTTATCGACACCCATACCACGAACAGCAGCGAAAAGATGTTCGACAGTGGAAACAGAATCCTGCCCGTTACCAATGGTAGTGGCAAGTCCGGTGGCTACAACCAGATTAGGATTGGGAGTGATAAAAGAGCTTCCGGAACCGGTGTGAACTGAAAAAAGAATACCGGTATCTGCTACAGCAGGCCTGAGTACGATTTCCACCTGCTTACCGCTGTGAAGGCCGATACCCTTGCATCTTACTGTATTCTGAATAGTTGTTTGTAGCATATTATCTCCTGTTGCCCCTACTTACAGCAAATAATATGCCATCTCTAGCGAACATCATAAACATCTATTTTTACATTACTTTTAGGTCGTGAAAAACGTCACGATCGCTAACTAGTTGTATTTTTACAACAACACAAAACATACATTGTGGTTTTTTTGCAAACATGCAGCAAAGCTATCTCTTTTTTGCCACAACGACCCGGTCATGCTCAGAAAGGTCTTTTTGAACCTCTACACAACCGGAAAACTCCGAACAGGAGTCAAAAATACTGTGAGCAACCTTACCCTGAAGATATCCGATCTCCATAAACACCGTACCACCCTGCTTAAGAGCACTAGCGATACGCGGAGCACTACCCTTGATATCTTCATCGCCGTCAGGACCGCTGACCAGAGCGGAAACAGGTTCAAACTCCGCAACTTCATAGCTGATCTCATCCAGTTCCGCTTCACACAGATAAGGCGGATTGGCTAAGATCAAGTCAAACTTAGCATCAGCCAGCAAAGGCTCATTAAAATCAGCCCTGACAAAAAGCACCCGCTCTGACACACCATGCAGACGAGCGTTATCCTGCGCAATCGCCAAAGCCGCAGGACTAAGATCGAGTGCAATTCCTCGAGCCTTCGGAAAGAGCTTCGCCACAGTTACAGCCAGAATTCCAGATCCGGTGCCGAAATCAGCAAACAGGAATTCATCTTCCGTACTGAAAAGCTGCTGAACCTTCTCGACAATCTCCTCAGTCTCAGGACGCGGAATAAGCACGCCGGGACCGACCTTAAAATCAAAGCCGAAAAACTCTTTCACACCGAGAATATATGCAGCAGGTTCACCGGAAGCCCTGCGCTTTACAAGCGCATCAAATTCAGCGGCTTTTTCCGTATCCACAGAGCTTTCCAGCTCCATGATCAATTGCACTCGGTTCAGATCAAAAACCTTTTCCGCAAACAGCTGCGCAGATAAGGCAGGAGAATCAACGCCGGCATCATTGAGCTGCGCAGTCGCCCTAGCAAGAACTTCTTTTAATTTTTGATCAGCCAAACCTTATCTCCGGAAAATAAAAAGAGCGGGATATTTCGAAAAATATCCCGCTCGAATATTCTATCCTAAAAAACTAACCGTCCTGAGCCTGCTGCTTCAGGGCTTCAGACTGGTAATGACTGATGAGGGATTCAACGAGCTCTTGCATATCCCCTTCAATTACAGCATCCAGCTTGTACAGGGTCAGGTTGATACGGTGATCGGTCACCCTACCCTGCGGAAAGTTGTAAGTACGGATACGTTCGGAACGGTCACCGGAACCAACCTGTGCACGACGCTGCTCAGCCATTTCCGCATGCTGCTTATCCTGTTCTGCCTGCAAAAGGCGGGAACAGAGAACCTTCATAGCCTTGGCCTTGTTCTTATGCTGGGACTTTTCGTCCTGACAGATAACAACCAGACCGGTGGGAAGGTGGGTAATGCGGATAGCGGAGTCAGTGGTGTTAACTGACTGACCGCCGGGACCGGATGCGCGGAAAACGTCGATACGCAGATCTTCATTGCGCACCTGAACGTCAACTTCCTCAGCTTCAGGCATAATTGCTACAGTAGCTGCAGAAGTGTGAATGCGGCCCTGAGTTTCGGTTGCAGGCACACGCTGAACACGGTGAGTGCCGGACTCGTACTTCATCATGGAGTAAATACGGCTGCCGCTGATAGCTGCGATGATTTCCTTGAAACCGCCTGTTCCGGTGGGGTTGGAGTTCATGACTTCAACTTTCCAGCCATTGGATTCAGCAAATCTGGAATACATGCGGAAAAGGTCGGCAGCAAAAAGGGCTGCTTCTTCACCACCGGTACCGGCACGGATTTCAAGAATGATGTTCTTGCCATCCATGGGGTCCTTGGGCAGCAGGAGAAGCTTGAGTTCTTCTTCCAGCTTGGGCAGACGGTCCTTGATTTCAGCAATTTCCATCTCGGCCATTTCACGGATTTCGGGATCGGAATCCTTGGCCATTTCCTTGTTATCTTCAAGGTCGGCTGAAAGCTGCTTGTACTCGCGGAATGCTGCCACAACATCACCCAGCTCAGCATGAGCCATGGTTACTTTGCGATAGCGCTCCTGATTATTATAAACTTCCGGGTCTGCAAGCTCCTGCTCCAGATCCATGAAAGAACGTTCAATATCTTCCAATTTGGCAAACATCAGCTGTTTCCTCCATCAGCATCGGCAGCAACCGCCGTATTGAGCGCTGCGAGAGCAACTTCAATCTGCTCTTCGTCCGGCTCACGGGTAGTCAGCAGCTGCATTCCCATCCCCGGCAGGCAGGCAGCCTTGCACAGGGCTTTGTCCTCATGCTTGGAAGACACCTTGATCATCTCATAGGCGACCGCACTAACAGGAGCCATCAGCAGCAGCTTGATACCGACTATATATAAATGTTTAAGCACAAACCCTTGCGGTGCCCAGATAGCTACGATCAGGGGGACCAGCACGGTAAAAAGCAGAATACTCACCACCAGTACGAAAAGCAGAAATGCTGTACCGCAACGGGGATGGAGTCTGCTGAATTTCTTAATATCGCAAACTTCGAGATTGCCCCCAGCTTCGTAAGCCCAGATAGCCTTGTGCTCAGCGCCGTGATATTCAAAAACGCGCTTAATATCCGGGACAAATGAAATGGAAACAATGTAGCCTATGAACATGAGCATTTTAAAAAAACCGTCCCAGATATGGAAACTCAGGGAGTCCACATCGCCGGAAACGCCCCACCATTTCATGGCTACGGAAAAAAAGTGCGGCAACACAACAAAAAGGCCCAGTGCAGCTCCAAGAGCGATAACCATGGTCAGCACGAGATGAAAGGTGGTCAATTCACCATCTTCCTCTTCATCAAGAGCCTGAGTTGCGGAATAGTTCAAAGCTTTAACTCCGTTAACCATGGTCTCCATAAAAATAGGAAAACCGCGCAGAAAAGGTTTTTTCATAAACGCGGGTGTCATTGAGAACCAGGGACGAAGTTCAACAGTAATTTCGCCGTCAGGACGACGGACAGCGATGGCGAGGTTGTCCTTTGCGCGCATCATAACGCCTTCGATAACAGCCTGTCCGCCAACGGTTTTGGCAGCGGACATAAGAAGAGGTAATTTCAAATCCGTTTCCTCACTGATAAAGACCTCACGGCCCGTAAAAATAGTAATGTTCTCAGGTAAAATAATCATTAACAGCCGTCAAGCAAGACTGAAATTGAATATCATTACAAAAAGAACACAGCGGGGAGGGATTTGAAATGTCCCACCCGGCTACGATGCAGGACTCTAAAATGTTTAAAAAAAGGACATGCCTCTACCGTAAAAATACGGCAGAGGCATGTTCACGCGGCAAAACCGCAGAAATATGAGCTAGTTGCCCTTAACTTTGCTTGCTGCGTCGAAGTTAGCAAACTTCTTCTTGAAGCGGTCAATACGACCAGCGGTATCAACAAAACGCTGCTTACCAGTGTAGAAAGGGTGGCAGTTGGAACAAATTTCAGTGCTCACCTCTTCACCAATGGTGGAGTAGAGTTCGGACTCGTAACCGCAGTGGCAGCGTACAGTTGCCTTATGAAGTTTAGGATGGATATCTTTTTTCATGACTTTCTCCTGTCTTTGTTAACCGTGAAAACAAGGCCGAATACACCTGCACATAATAATATGCAAGCATTATTTGCCCAGTTCCGCAATTTTTGGTGCAATAAGTTAACAGGCTCGCAAGACATACGTCAAGCGACCGGGTCGAGCAGACAACCAGATGCCTGCTGACACTTCAGCTATTTACCGGGATACTTTTAAATCCCCTTCCACTTAAATAACCGGAATGTCACCATTCACCTACTTGTCACTACCGAACAAAAAAGGCGGGACCGCGAGGACCCCGCCTGAATATTCTGAAAGCTGTCTGGAACTAAACGCAGCCGGTAGGCTTGGGCAGACCAGCCATCTTACAAGCTCCCTTACCGGGTCCGGAGGGGAACAGTTCGTAGATGTGCTTCAGTTTGAAACCAGTTACTTTAGAAAGGATACGCACCATGGGAGCGATACCGTTCTTCTTGTAGTAGTCCTGCAGGAAGTCGATAACTTTCTGGTGTTCTTCGTTGAGTTCTTTGATGCCTTCGGACTCTTTGCAGAAGTCAACCCACTCAGGGCACCAGTCTTCAAACTTCAGGAGGAAACCGTCTTCATCAACGTCAAAGCTTTTGCCCTGGAATTCTACGATAGCCATAATAATACTCCTAGGAATATTTACATTTATTACTGTAGGTTCTAACTGTGTTGAACCCGCCATATCCAAAAACAGCGATCCGCTGTTTCACGACTATTTTTTACAGCTCAAAACCATAATGCGTTTTTGCTCAGACTGAAATAAGCCTTAAATCCAGTTCTTGTCAATCAAGTACGGGAATTTATTTGTCGAGTAATTCCTGAAGATGCGGCTGCGCATACTCAAGAGAAGGGTCGAGTTCAAGCGCGGTACTCAGGTACTCGATGGCTTCGTCATCTTCGCCCATAAACTTATGACATAATCCAAGGTTTGCAAGGTCTGAAGCAGACCCGCTGTCCAACGCCAGCGCCGCTTTAAAATCAACAGCAGCCAACGCATAATCTTTGGCCTTGAATTTTGCTACACCACGCAGGTTGAAGTATTCCTTGGCCTCGTCATCAAGCTCGATAGCACGATCAAGATAAGGAATTGTTTCCGGCCAACGCTCCTCAAGAGAAAGTGCGTAAGCGGTATAAAATGCTGAAAGAGCCTTCTCTTCATCTGCGGGCTGCATATCAACCGCAATGCTGAACATATCCACTGCTCTGGAAGTATCACCACCACGCAGTGCCAGCATACCTTCGAAGAAAGGAATAAAATACGGCTCATCATAAATATCAGAAATTACATCCAGACCGTCGCCGGCAATATCAAGAGCAACCTTTTCGGAAAGGATGCGGCCGACGAAAAGTCCGAGACTGGCATGCGGAGTACGTTCGCGGAACTGGAATCCGGGCACAAAGTTGTAGTTTGCGGGCACGCCCAGTTCAGGATGGGTGGTGTCCACTGTGTACAAGGTATAGCCCTTCTCTTCCAGCTGAGCAGCAAACTGCTTCAACTCATCATAGATGTCATCACTTTCGACAGACGGCAGGGATTTCATCTTCACGCATTCGCCAGCACCAAGCCATCCGGTCTGCTCAATCTCGGTAAACTTAGGCAGTCCGGAAGCTTCATAAACTCTGCCGGTCTCGAAGTCCCCGGCAAGCTGCGCAACTTCAGTAAATGCACGAATTGCAGCCTTGCAGGGAGAAGCGGATGTTCCGGCGGTAAATACGATCTCACTCATGCCCGGAAAAGTGGAAGGATCCCATGCAGTGACCGCAACCGTGGGCAGAGGCATACCAAAAGAAAAGTCATTGATGATGTACTTGATGCCGTTGTCATCAAAGCACTTGCAGAGATTGGACAGCACTGCATCTTCGCAGGAAGCCGGATCAATAACCGGAACTTCAGGGCGCTCACGATCGATCACAGCGCAAACGTGCCGCTCTACCAGTTCACTGCCACCCTGCAATACAGACTCCTCGGGAGTATTACCAGCAGAAGAACCATTGAATTCATTAAGAATCTTAAACCAGTCCAGAGGTACATATTCCTCTTCACCGGTGTGAACGTTTAGAGCGGGATGAAAATGCCAGCGCACCAGATCAAGGATAACCCTAGCTTTACCGGGGTCCATTTCTTCGCCTACAGACTGCAGGATCTTCTCAATGGAAATAACCTTACCGGGCCAGAGCTCCTCAGCTTCACTGTAAGTCGCAAGAGTAAAATTATCGGACTTGGACCAAAAGCTGAAAAAGCTAAACCGCTCTACAAGCTCCATGAGTGCGGAAGCTTCAGCCTGAATAACAGAAGCCCCCTTACCCATCTGTTTGCGGGTAGGCATAACTTCACGGGCAGTATCACCGCATTCACTGATAAAAACAGGAATACCAAGACGTCCGGTATCGACCTTGCGGGTGCACTTGAGAACGCCGTTACATTTCTCATCCAGCAGGGCTTTAACCCGTGATACAGTTTCTTCGGGGCTGACAGCCTTGTCCTGATCCTTGGAGTAAATTTTGGGGCAAGATTTAAGTTCCAGCATTATTTAACTCCCATCCTGACCAAAGAAACAATTGACTTTCCTTCTCCTGCATTTCCGGCAAAAGGGACTTCCTGCTTCATCAGACGATAACTATCCTTGGTCTGTTCGAAAAATTTCTTTCCGCCGCGTTTCTTGTCCATAGCCAGCAGCACTTCAGATTCCTTGGATTCTTCAAGATGCTTGGCAATGAAACCGGGCAGAGCTTCAGCGACATCATCACGATGCAGGATTTCACATCCGAGAATGTAATTAAACTTTTCTTCCAAATCAGTCTCAGCAAAGTCAACCTTCCGCATGCCGACTTTATCTTCAAGCTTGTTGCGGGAAACATTCAGACGCGCAAAAAGCAAAGCATCGTCATCAGTATCCGCCAGAACAACTTCATGGCCACGGCTGGCAGCAATCATGCCGCAGAGACCACCGTCAGTACCTACTTCAAGGAACTTTGCACCTTCGGCAGCCTTAAATTTGAGCGCATAAAAACCAAGCACGAGAGAAGAAGGCCAGATTTTCGCCCAAAGAGGTAAATCAATCTTCTTGCCGCCACGGGCTTTATTCACAAGCTTATCAAGGTAAGCAGGCATATCGGCAATCTGGGCCAGTTCGAAAATCTGGTCACCAACTTTAACTTCTTCAAACTTGATCGCACCGAATTTATTACGGGCCGCTGCAAGCAGCTCATCAAATGTTGCATCCGGCTTTAACGCTATATTTTTCAAGGAGACCTCCTGAAGGGAATTCTATTTATTTCATCCTAACGCGGTAGGAAATTTTTCCTTATCTTTCTGAAAATGTCAGCCACAGAGGAAGATGAATAATCATTAACCTGAAGACGGTCAACATTCGTCACAAAATGCACAAAAAAAGGGTCGACCTTACTGATCGACCCCGAAATTCTGGAGCGGGAAACGAGATTTGAACTCGCGACCTCAACCTTGGGAAGGTTGCACTCTACCGCTGAGTTATTCCCGCTGAAAGTTTATTTGTAAAAAAGAAAAAGGGTCGACCTTATTGATCGACCCTGAAATTCTGGAGCGGGAAACGAGATTTGAACTCGCGACTCCAACCTTGGCAAGGTTGTACTCTACCACTGAGTTATTCCCGCTGATGGAGGCGGCATCCAGATTTGAACTGGAGAATGGAGGTTTTGCAGACCTCTGCCTTACCACTTGGCTATGCCGCCTGAAATATTTGGAGCGGGAAACGAGATTTGAACTCGCGACTCCAACCTTGGCAAGGTTGTACTCTACCACTGAGTTATTCCCGCTCAGTCTTTCCATACTCTGGAAAGAAAACGGCCTCCCTGAGTTAGGAAGGCCTGAAATATCTGGAGCGGGAAACGAGATTTGAACTCGCGACTCCAACCTTGGCAAGGTTGTACTCTACCACTGAGTTATTCCCGCTCAGCAAGTTTATCTTCAAGTGGCCTGAAGAAGGGACGATAAGTATCACCCAAGAAATTTAGTGGAGCGGGAAACGAGATTTGAACTCGCGACTCCAACCTTGGCAAGGTTGTACTCTACCACTGAGTTATTCCCGCTCGTGGAGGCGACATCCGGATTTGAACCGGAGAATGGAGGTTTTGCAGACCTCTGCCTTACCACTTGGCTATGTCGCCGAAATATTTGGAGCGGGAAACGAGATTTGAACTCGCGACTCCAACCTTGGCAAGGTTGTACTCTACCACTGAGTTATTCCCGCTCACGAAAAGCGAAGCAGTTTTTAACTTTCTGCGTTTAAACTGTCAACACTTTTTTAATTTTTTTTAATCTTTTTGCCTTCCTAAAATTGGACCGCCGCAGATAAATTCATCAATTATCCTGACAGCTTTAAGCCCTGAAAGTCAAACAAAATATTTCCAAAGAACCGACGCGAATGTCGTGAAAGAGTGTTTAGGGCAGCTGTTTTTTTTTGTCAACCGTTTTATTTTTTTATTTTTTTATTTTTTTTTATCATGCACTTTACTTCCATGCCAACTTTAGGATAATACCATGCATCTTAAAAATAGTTTGAGTTGTTTTGGCAAATTGTAACCCCACCTCCTATCTTTTAAAGAGAGGTTATCAATATGGAACAGAAAGATATTGAATACTTCCGTGAGACCCTGAACAAGATGCTCGACGACATCCTTCAAAAGGGACAGGAAACCATTGAAGACATGACAGAATCCGGGGAAACTTATGCTGACCCCGCAGACCGCGCAACCGCTGAGTCCGATCGTGCCTTCACTCTCAGACTCAGGGACAGGGAACGCAAACTGATCAAGAAAATCCAAAAGGCCATTCAGCGTATTGATGACGGTGACTTTGGTGTCTGCCACGCCTGTGGAGATGATATCTCAGTACCAAGGCTTAAAGCCCGCCCAGTAACCACCCTCTGTATTGCATGCAAGAGCAAGCAGGAGGAAGAAGAACAGAACCGTGGAGATTAATCCCGGACGAATCTAAATGGATGCACACTTCTTTCGTGCCCTGACTGGAGAACTTGAGGAAAAACTCAAGGGCCGCAGGGTGGAAAAAATATTTGCCCCCGCTGAGGGAGTGTGGACTTTCGCGCTCCAATCAAAGGGAGGTAAGGAATATCTTCTTTTCAGGCCCGCCAAATCGGTGGGCCTGCTCTTTATTTCAAGGGTAAAACCGGTCAATCCTCCCAGCCCCCCGGCACAGGTCATGTGGCTGCGTAAGCGGCTGGCAGGACGCAGGCTTTTCGAAGCCCACCACGACTGGATCAACCTACGGGTTGCCTTCACCCTTTCACCATGGAAACAACGGGATAAATACCGTTATCTGCTGCTGGACATGAAAAAGGGAGTATCCCTGATCCATGATCTTCCGGAAGAATTTCCTGCGCCGGTAAGTTGGCCTTCTTACGAGGAAGCCCGTTCTAACGAAGAAATCTGGCGAGAGTTCCCCCAGATATCTCCTCCCCTGCGCAAAACACTGAATGCACTGGATGAGAACGAAGGGCGCGCCCTGCTGCACCGGCTTGAAACCGGTACTGCTGACCATTTCTACATTGCAGAAAAGAAAGGCGAGCTAACTCCGCCACGCGTATGGTCAAATCCAAGAAACGATGAGCAGGAATACGATTCGGCAATCGAAGCAACTTCCGTCTATGGAGAAAAGATTCTCTTTCCAGTGATGGAACGCATGGAAAATGCCGAGCAGCGCAACACTCTCAAAACCGGTAAAAAGAAATTCAAAAAGATTTTCGCGCGCATTGAGCAGGAAGAGGAACGTTTACGTGCCCTGCAAGCCCGTAAAATCGAAGCCGAAGCACTGCAAGCAGAGATGTACCGCCTAAAAGATCTTCGTGAGCTGGATAGAGTCACTGTTACCCATCCAGAATACGGAGAGATGGAGGTAAAGCTAGATCCCCTGCTGACTCCTACTGAGAACATGGAAAAAATATTCAAGTTCGCAGCCAAGGCACAACGAGGCTTCAAGCACATGGAACGACGCAGGCAGGAAGTTGAAGCTGAGCACGAGCAGTTCCTCAAAGCCAACCTCATGCCCGCAGCGGACAAAGGGCGTAAGCAGAAGAATATCGAGATACCTAAGAAGTACAAAAATATCGCGGCCTCACTATTTATATCATCCGATGGATTTCTCATGATCCGCGGTAAAAACAGCAAGGCCAACCATGAAATTCTGAGTAAGGTATCGTCAGTTTTCGATTACTGGTTCCACGTACAGGGCGGCCCCGGATCACACGTTGTCCTTAAGCGTGACCATCCCAGTCAGGAAGTACCGGAGCAAACCCTGCGTGAAGCCGCTGTGCTGGCAGCCCTGAAAAGCTACCGCACCAACGACTCCAAAGCGGACGTAATGTGCGCGCTGGTAAAAGATGTGCGCAAAGTCAAAGGCTGGGCACACGGACAGGTTGCAGTAGACAGTGTGCTCCAAAACCTGCACGTGGATATAGATCAAAGCTTAGAAGAAGCATTGGCTAAGAAATAAAAAAATAACCGCAATATCTTTCGAGATATTGCGGTTATTTTTTGAAGGTAGGCCGACAAATGTTATATAAAGCTGATTGAAAAGTTTTAACAAAAACAGGTTCTGGAGAAGGTATACACCTACGCCGTCTTGGAAATTCCGTTGAGCATAGACAGGACCATGTTTTGTTCCTGATTGAAGCGACTTGCTACGCTTTTCTGTACTCTTTCGGTGGAAGAGCCGAACTGCCCCTTGCGTTCACCATAGATTTCCTTGACCAGATCGGCAGGGAATCCTTTGCTTTCAGCATTGGCTGCCAGCTTGTCTATAGCCTTGGCGATCAAGCGGGACGCTCCGGTAGGACCGTGCTGTACCGAGGTGGACCAAAGCACTTCACGTACAGGCGCGGGCAGGGAATTCATATCAATCCCTGTTTTTTCGAGAATCATTTTGGCAGCGGGATCGTAGTGGCTGCCCTGAATAAAATCGTGCTGTAATTTTTCAAAACCAGTGGGATCAGCATCAGCTATCTGCTTCCAGATATCGGGCATTTCACCTTTCTTTGATCCTGTGTCCGCTGGTCCGGCCCCAAGCAATTTATTGGCAATTTCCGGGGCCTTGTCCTTTAGAAACTGGATAAATTTATCCATAGTCCCGGTTTTAGAAGCTATCTGATACTTTCCGTATGAAGTACCACCAACACGGTCATAACCGATAGCGGAAACTCCCTTTGAACCGGATTCAAATTTTGCAGAAAGATCACCGGACACAAGCGAAGTGTCCATTTTTTTGACAGGAAAATTGTCCGCAACGGCAGCTTTAGCGCGATAGGAATTCATAGCTTGAGCATTTTGCATACCAGCCCCGCCCTGCAACCCCTTAATGGAATTGAGCGCAGTAAGAGCTTCCAGCATAAGCACATCATTCATTACACCCATGTCCATGCCACCGGCAGAGAAGCCATCATTGGAACTACCTGAAAACATTTTATTTGCCATCATCAGTTCCATATCAAAGGCTCCTGCCTTACCTTTCATGGCGGCAAGATTAGGAGTGCTGTTTCCATCTTTCCCGGAAACATTACCCAGCATTTTCATCATCGCTGCAATATCATTGGTCACGTTAGTCATGGCTTACCTCTGTCAAAAAAATATTTTTTCAACATAGGTTTTGCAGCAAACGTACCAACAGCAGTTTTTATAAATCCCACCAAAAAGGCCTTCCCGGTTTTTTTCCGGGAAGGCCTTGAATTTAAATGTAATCGGCAGATCAATCGTCATCCTTACCGTCATCGATGAGAAAGAGCTCCCTCTTCTTCTTCTCGAAAACCACCGCTGCACGAAAAGCCGCAATGGCAAGGGCCAGAATACTCAAAATCAGAATTAACCCTTTCTGAAACTCCCACTTCTGGCGAATAATCATATCTACAATGAAATTCGATTGAAAATTATTCGAGTAGTAGATCAACATGGGAATACACAGCAAGGCCAGTCCGAGAAAGACCACTTCCAGCCAAATGAAGCTTCTTCCCAAAAGCATAATGAACAATGTTGAATCACGAATAACCCGCAGGGTGACCAGCCTTTTACGCAACTTCCTCAGACGGTCATCAATACGGTCCAAGTAACGCTGAGTCTTGCGGAATGTTTCAGCAACATTGAGCTGCTGGGTCTTAATCCAATAAATTTTATCCGCGCAATAGTTAAAATCACCATTAAATTCAGTCAAAAGCTTTGGAAATGGAAACCATGAAGCCTCACGCTGAACATCCAACAATTCCTCACGATATATTTCAAGCTTCTTGTTGATGACCTTAATCTCGTATTCAACTCGCTTCTCAATTTCCTCAGTAAGACGGGCAATACCGCTGGTCAGCTGTCTGAAAGCTACATAGTTCTTAATCTTAGCGAGCTTGTTCATACGGTCCATAAATCTGGCTGCTTCATCGGCAAACTCGTGCCCTTCCTCAAACCACTGGGCAATGTCCGCAGAAAGTGTATCCATACCGGATGCAACTTCTTTGGCCTCTGCTTCAGCAATTTCCCAAAGCTCTCCCATCTCCTGCAAAACGGTCAATCTGCCGCGATCAAGCTCAGGGTCGATTGCTATTCGGTTAAAATAGTGCGGATCCTTTTCGATTATATTCTGAAATGTAGATATGGCCTGCTCCGCAAACCCCATTTTAACCATGCATACTGCCCGTCTATATTGTGGTTCAAGCCACTCCGGACACATATTCTGCGCTCTTTTATAAATATCGCTGGCCTCACCGAACTCGCCCATGACTTCCTGCATCCTGCCCTGCAAGTAGACAAAATATCCCTGCTGCAACGGCGAATAACAGAGCCTTTCAGCCTCCTGCCAATAAAAATATGCCTGCTCAAGATCGCCACCCTCAAGCTCATAAAACGCCATCAAAGATCGAGGCTGAAAACTGCGGCTGAACCTGATCATGGCATTTTTAATCAAAGTTTCAGCTTCGCTTCTGGCACCGTTCTGCATGGCTTCAAAAGCAGACCAGATAAGTTCACCCTCTTCCGGTCCCTGATCCTTGATACCAAGGGGCCAATCTTTGCCCCGGCTACGCCAAACCAAATATAAGGTACGCAACTGAGAAATAGCATTAATTGCAAACAGAGAACGGGTGATAATCCCCTCATACCCCTTACCCTGATGCAATAGTCTGGAAAACTCTTCTACAACATTTTCCTTTCCCTGCATCTGCAAATCGATATTTTGAAATCCCTCATTGAACTTTTCACTTTCAATAGCCGCAAGCTGCTTCCAAACCACCGGATCAAGACCTTGCAAAGTGCGGCTTGGACACTCCGAAGGATGATGGTTCTTCATACCGCAATAAAAACAATCATCCATCTCACCGACAGAAACACGGCGTGAAATTGTAACGGATATGGCTGCTGAACTGGTATCATGAACCCCTTGCCTTAAACTGACATGACACCATCCATCCACATTTTCCTGCTCACTACCGAAACGAACTTCGTTTACAGCAAAATCAGACCCAAGCAAAAATGCATCCCGATAACGCAGGTGAGGACAATCAGGGGTAAGCTTGTCCCAATCAAGGTTAACCTTGCGGATAACCTCATCGTTGAAGCTCATATTCATCTGCGGAACAAGTGCCATGACCGAGGGCCAGTAAGAGACTTCCTCGGTCTGTTCATTATTCCTGACCCGATTAATGAGCATGAGCAACTCACGCAAAAACGTCCTAAGTAAGGAAAGAGACGCAATGGGCATGATAACTTTAACGTCCGAAGTTATGTACTGAACACCCAATTTTTGGAGCATGACCTGAACTTCGGAGAAGAAAGAACGCCATCCTTTAATAAATTCTTTGTCTGACGGGTTGCCCACCGGAATAAGGATAAAATACCAGTTCTGTAGGGAGTCATAGCCCAATCCCTGATCAGGGACCAAAACCTGCCAGCCGGATTTGGATATCCCTGTAGGTGTTCTGGTATCTTCCAGATTCAATCCTGCGATAGCCTTTACTGAATCGGAAAGCTTGGGATGGATTAAAATTTCAAATTCCGTAGGCAGAGCTGTTTCCTGATTAGTAAACTCTCCATCAACTTTAAGAGAAAGATTCAGATTGTAATCTACGAGGAGGGTTGCCGGCATAACCTGAATGTATACCGGCATGGGATTGAGTCTTGCCCAGATTTCAAGGCGGGACACAACCCGGAAAACATCATCGCTGAAAAAGAACCAGTAAGCCTGATTATGCTCCTCACTCATGAGCATACCGCCAAAATCTCGCATGCTGCGGACAATGGAGTCTTCAAGAGTGTCAGCCCAGACCATCCAGACACCGAATCCGCGATTTACCATGCGTGAATGGCTGACAACCGGGAATTTTTCAAATAAGCTTGAAATCGAATACAAAACAACAACTCCTTACTTACGGAGGTACTATGGACATTTCAAAAAAAATTGCTGAACTCAAACAGGACCCTGAATTTGCCGATAATGTAGGCATGATCCTGATCCATAACGGAGTCGTCCGAGGCTGGTCGCGAGGTACCCGTGAAAAAGTAACCGGAATCGAAATCAAGGCCGACCACGCAAAGATTGAAGAAATCCGCCAGGAACACGAAAAACATCCCGGAATTTATAAAATCGTGGCCCATGCTAACGAAGGCGTTTTCAAACCCGGCGATGACGTACTTTTTCTCATCGTAGCCGGAGATATCCGCGAGAACGTTAAAGCATGCCTCTCCAGCCTGCTTGACACAGTAAAAGCACAAGCTTTCACTAAAAAAGAAGTTCTTGCCTAAAAAAGTCATTCAGGGGACCGGGTTTGTTTAAAGCTTCCCGGTCCCTTTATTTTTCAATAATCTCAGCAGGCAGAACTACCTTTCCATCCATAATATCCTGCACCAGCCGTTCTATTCGCACGGCCTGTTCATCGCGCCCGCGCTTCCTGCATCCACCGATATAAAAACCGGCCTTACGCTGAAGCTCCTCAAGGGCCATCTTCCGCTCTTCAGCAGAAAGGATTCCTGCTTGAAGCAATTTCACTATAGCGTATATTCTGTATAAATCCAAACACCCTACGCTATTGGATAATTGATCTGGACGTCCGCCATGTTTGATGGTCAGGCGCTCGCGCAAAAGCCCTACCGGATACTTAAGCCCGGCCCGAATCCAGAGATCATAATCCTCACAGGCAGGCATATCTTCATCAAAAGGCCCTATCTCATCCCAAAATTTCCGGCTGAAAATAACACAAGAAGGACTGACCATACACATTTCAAGTGAACGGTCAAAAAACATCCCTTCCGGTTTTTCATGCTTTTTACACTGGTTAACCCGCTTACCCTTGCGAATCCAGATTTCATCAGTCTGGCTGATTTCAAAACCAGCCTCTTCCATAAATGGAATTTGCTTCAGAAGCTTTTCCGGCACCCACTCATCATCGGAATCAAGCAATGCAATAAAATCACCGATTGCGGCAGCAATACCGAAATTGCGTGCCGCAGAAACGCCTTTGTTCTCCTGCCGCAGAATCTTCAACCGGGAATCATCAAATTCCGCCAGCCTTTCAGCTGTATCATCTGTGGAACCATCATCAACCACCAAGCATTCAAAGTCCGTAAACTTCTGCGCCAAAACCGATTCCACAGCCCTACAGACCCTATCTGCCCGGTTATAAGTCGGTATAATCACGGACACTTTGGGTTCGTTATTAAAACTTTTCAATTAATCACCTGTATTATTACAATAAAAAAACATATCCATATAAAAACGTATTTGATCATGTTAATAAAAAAACATAGGCTGTGTATAGCTGCACAAGCACGGATTTTTAATCTGACAAATTGAATATCGGTTATTTTGCCCGACCCATTAGTTTTTTACGGAATATCATATACTCACATGCGAATTTTCCAAGTCATCAACGTCCGCTGGTTCAATGCAACCTCGTGGTATGCCCTTTACCTGAACAAACTCTTGCAGGATGCCGGACACGAAGTCCTTCTTATCACTGTCCCCGGCTCTGAAACCGAGGAAAAAGCGATTGAAATGGGGCTCAATGTTAAAACCATTGAACTCAATTCCGCTCACCCGCATAAACTCATCAAAGCCTGTGCTCAAGTATACTCGCTGATCAAAAAGTACAAACCGCAAGTGGTAAACTGCCATCGCGGTGAAGCTTTCTTCTGGTGGGGAATCCTGCGCAAAATGGGTATGGGTTACAAGCTGGTCAGGACCAGAGGTGACCAGCGGCTACCTAAAAGCGACTTCTTCAACCGCTACCTGCATTCCAAAGTAGCTGATGCAGTTGTGGTAACCAATAAAAGAATGGCCGACCATTTTCTAAATAAAATGGAACTGGCTGAAAACCGTCTGTGGTTAATCCATGGCGGTGTAGACAGTGATAAATTCTGCTTCGATCCCGAAGGTCGCCAGCAGGTAAGAGAAAAATACGGATTCAGCGAAGACGATGTTGTCATCGGCATGCTTGGCCGGTTCGACCGGGTTAAAGGTCAGAAGGAACTCATCGAGGCTCTGGCTAAAACCCGCAACAACGTTCATGGCAAGAGCATCAAGCTATTCCTGATAGGCTTCCCAACAGCGACCAGCAAGCATGAAGTTGATACTTGGCTCACAAGTAACGGACTGACCGATATCACAGCTATCAGTGGAAAATGCGAAGACGTAACCGCCTGCATTTCAGCTATGGATATCGGGGTAATCGCATCACTCTGGTCTGAGACCATTGCCCGTGCTGCGCTAGAAATCATGGCCTGCGAAATACCGTTGATCTCAACATCAGTAGGTGTAATGCCTGACCTTCTGCCGAAGGAAGCACTCGTCCCCCCACAGGATGTCAACCAGCTTTCACTCAAGCTGACCGAAGCAATCAACGACCCTGAATTCAGGGAAAAACTTCTCACAGAACACAAAAGAACAATGTCCCAGCTATCAGGAGAAGACTTTCTGAAAAGGACTATGACTCTATATCAAGGCATATTGTGATGCCTTCCCCTGCCCCCATCCCTTTCAAAATCTTACGGTTTACTTCGTAAGTAGTTTCCAACAAGATACTTTCAAAAAAAGTCCGCAATATCTTTCATGATATTGCGGACTTTTTTGAAAATTACCTAGCCAAGCTACTTGCGAAACTTAATAAAAAAGTTTGGGATCCTTAACCCCTTCCCAAAGGATTTAAGCCCCCAGACAGGGTACCCGAAGGGCCGCCGGAGGCAAATATTATTCAGGTCCAAAAGTAGAACGTATTTTTTCAAGCTGCCGGGAGACTTCGTAAATCGTCCGGGCGTAGACCATGGAATGGTTATAGCGGTAGATCACTTTGAGTTTCTTTTTCTTGCTCAGGGAATTTTTCCAGCCATGACGTTTCAGAAAACTTGCCATGCTGAAAAGGGCATCCTCGCGACTGAAAAGGTCGATGCGCCCATCCTTGTCGCCATCTACAGCGTAGTGGATAGCGGTGCTGGGCATGAACTGACAAATCCCAAAAGCTCCATAAGGAGAGCCGGGAATCTCTGTGGGGACAATGGAGTTTTCAGAAGAGAACTTCAGTAGCGCGGAAAGCTCACGGTAAGCCCAGTCAGCCTTTTTCTTAGTCCGTTTTTTAAGCCAAACCAGATCTTTTTCTTCCAGTTTTTCGTAGCCGAGTTTATCAAAAAATTTTAGTGGGTCAGGGCTTGCGGCCATGTTAGCAAGATTGCTGAAAGCAGGAGCATCACCAAGGGTAAACCCAAGCTTGGTCTCGACCAGTAAAAGCGCAACCAACACCGATGGCGCTACACCGTACTCTTTATCAATTTCCTGAAGCAGAGTGTAATGCTCACGAAGATAAGAGTATCCGCCGGCCAACATGATCGGACCGACATACCTTTCATCAAATTCCTTTTCACGGGCAACTTTTTTGGCTGGCGGCTCAAATCTCCGCTTAAGTAAAACCCGCATCTTACGAGCCATCATAGCCGAGTCATAGTCCAACGAACTAACGGAAAAGACAGTATCAACGTACTCACGGTTGAATCCATCAGCCACTAGTCTGTCTTTCAGCTCGTCCCAGCTATGCGAATCGCCAGCGTAGACAAAACCGCTGCTTCCAAGAAATATAATAAGAAAAAGTACTGCCAGTTTCCTGAACATTTTACCGTCTAACTCCGTTAAAGCCTGTTCATGGGCACATTAGCCATTTCTTCTTCAAAATCGTCGTCTATGTATTCCGAATAATCAGCTACATTGAATTTACTGCCGCAGGACCCGCAGCGTAAAAATACACCGCGTCACTCGCGGTGTGTGTACAGGTCTCCGCCACACTTACTGCAACGACTATCGTGATCAGACTTATTGTCATTCTTCTTATTAAAAAGGCTACGCCCTCTAAACATCTTTTCCTCCGCTCATCAGCAATATAAATTTCATCAAAGCTTTCTGTCCACAACAAAAATCCGGCAGACTGCCTGCTGGCAATCTGCCGGATAAAATCAATCAAATCAGATTATACTGATCCCGGTCCTTAATTAGTCTTAAGAGAGGGATTCATGTCTCCCATGGCAACGTAGAGCTTGGCGAGGGCAACCTGATAGTCAGACAGAGCCTGAATCAGCTGGGCTTCACTGTCGCTCAAGCGGGACTGAGCGTTAAGCACTTCGTTGTTGGTGCTGACCTGAGCCTGATAACGGGCCATAGCCATTCTGTAACCTTCACGGCCTGCTTCAACAGACTTGCGGCCCACACCGATACGGTCGGCAGCAGCTTTGAGGCTGAGCAACTGATCCTTAATTTCGTAGGAAGCCTCAAGGCGGGTATTATCAAACTCAGCCTTGATTTTCTTTACGTTGTCTTCAGCGCGCTTGGTGTCGTAGTATGTCTGACCCCAGCTGAAAACTTCCCAGTTCAGATTAGCGCCCACATTCCAGGAATCGGGACGATTGCGGTAATTGTATTTGTTTGTGCTGACAGAAGGATCACCACCTTCACTGCTGTAGTTAAAGTCAGCAGTAATATCAGGATAGAAACCGCTCTCTGCGATGGTCACATCTTCTTCTGAAATTTCAACAGCTTTACGGGCAATCTTCAGGTCAGGACGTCCCTTGTCAGCTTTTTCGATGCACTGATCAAGAGTCATGGAAAACGACAGATAGGTTAACTCACCGGAGTAATCCACCTTTTTCTCGATGGGCAGATTGAGCAAAGTATTCAACCTTGCAGCCCTTGAATCAACAGTGTTCTTGGCAATGAGCAGATCCTGCTCTGCGTTTGCAAGTTCAACTTCGGCCTGCAACACGTCAACTCTCGGACGAAGACCGACCTGATAGAAGGCCTGAATAACATCAAGCTGGGATTGCAGACGGGCAACAGAGTCCTGCTTACTTTTAACTTCCATGCGGCCCTGCAGCAAGGTCAGGAAAGAAGTCTGAATATTGCTGATCAGAGTAAGTTCAGCATTGTAAAGGCTGGCCTCGGTTGAAGCACGCTGCAACTTGGTTTTCTGGTACTTGGAAAGCAGCTCGAAACCTTTAAAGACAGGCTGGCTGACATTAATTGAAAAAGCCCACTTGTCCTGGTAGCCCGCAGGAGTATCTCCTGAACGAGGCGTATCATCAAAGTGAGTGTAACCGTATTTGGCAGTAACAGGCCCACCGAAGGCTCCGCGCTGTCTCTTTACATCGCTTTCAGCCGCAAGCAGATCTTTACGAGCTGCAATGATGGACGGATTCTGTTTCAGTCCAAGCTTTACGCACTCCTCAAGGGTCAGCTTCATCTCAGCACCGACAGCGTCATCAGTGACAGCCTGCGGAACCTGCATTGTAGCCTCTTCCATAGAGACCGGCGCTTTTGCTTCACCAAGGGTGTTTTCTCCCTGATCCTGCGCATAAGCAAAGGACACTGATGACAGCATGAAAATCAAAACTAATAAAAACGGAACATTGCGTTTCATTCTACACATCCTGAACGTGTGGTTATTATCTTTGGAAGAATTAATATACAAAAATCAAAATCTATATAGATGTTCCAGCGGAAGGAATCAAGTGTCAATTTTGTTTTAAACACTAGGAAACAGCCGCACAATCGGTTTTATCCCCCTGCAACTTATCCACCGTGTGTTTCAGAGCGGGAAGTACAGCTTCAAGACTTTCACGCACAGCTTTAGGACTACCGGGGAAATTTACAACCACACTTTCCCCCAGTGTTCCGGCAACAGCACGCGAAATCATAGCATGGGGAGTTTTTTCCAATCCCGTGGCAGTAATAGCCCTTTCGAATCCCGGCAACCGTTTCTCGATTACGCCCAGAGTCGCTTCAGGAGAAACATCACGCGGCCCCACTCCGGTTCCGCCCGTAGTCAGAATCAGGTCATAGCCATCCACATACGCCAGATGCATAAGCAGGGCTTTCAGATCAGCGCATTCATCAGGGATCAGATAACCTTCAGCAATTGAAACCGGAAGTGCATTTTTTATCATTTCGGCAATAAGCGGCCCGGCTTCGTCTTTTCTTTCGCCTGCGGCCCCTTTATCACTCAAAGTGACGTAAGCGAGGGAGTAGCCTTCTTTTTTTATAGTCAATTGAGCTGCACTCTCCGGCAATTCACCAATGACCTCGGCAATCCAAGATTTTGCTCCCGGAACCCCGGAAGTCCAAAAACCGGAGATAACACGCAATAATTCGGCTCCACCGCTCTCGAGTACCATCCCGGCCCGCAGCCCTTTGGAACAACCGGAAAAGGAAGCACAGACACATCCCTTCGGCAGGAAACTGGAATCACCTAACACAATTATGCTTCCGGGACCTGCTCCATTTGTCGTAGAAAAATCACATTCAAACACAAAAAACTCCTTATCAAAATCAGGCCAGCAATACAGCCAGTATCCCGGTAATAAAAATTCCGTCAAAAGTTCCGGCCCCGCCGATGGAGACCACCGGTGCATCAAGCACCCTCCGGGTGGCCGGAGTAGCAAGGTGTAACAGGTCCGCACCTATCAAAGTACCGAGGCTTCCTGCAACATAAGCCGCTATAGGTGCCATTTCACCCTGAACGAATATCAAAGCCGCCAGCGCGGTAATTAATGGTGGGATAAGCACCGGAATACCAATTCCGACACCGGGAATGGGACGGGCAAGGGCGTAAGTCGCCGCACTAACCAATGCCACACAAAGAAGAATGGAAAAGTCAAAACCGGATCTGCTAAGTAAAGACAAGGACAGCAGAACCGGAATGACGCAACCGCCCAAATTCACGGCAACCACCTGATTAGTCAGGGTTGCTGCTTCGCGCTGAACATCCAGCGGAGAATAAGGGTTGAACATACGTACCTGTCTGATTCGCACATCAGGAACAAGCCTTTCAGAACGAAAGACCGGTATATTGACTCCGCTTCCGAACAAAGTGGCTATAAGGAGTAGAAACCCCTGCCCTGCAGTCAGTCCCAGCTTGGAGAAAGCTACGGTAACGAGACCAACCTGTACAAATATAAACAAAAAGAATATGAGGACAAAAAAAATGACGCCCAGAAAAACAACGGTGGGCAGTGAAAACATGGGGCCGCGCATAGTACGTAAACTCCTTGTTTGCGAATTTGAACAAATTCAGGCTATTTAATGCTATAAATGCAGACACCTCAAGAATTTATTGTTAATTTAATTACGGCTTACCAGAGAATCACTGTAAGGAAGGTATAATATGAAAGGAATTATTCTGGCCGGGGGATCCGGCACAAGGCTTTATCCCCTGACAAGAGTGGTCAGTAAACAACTTCTGCCTGTTTATGACAAACCCATGATCTACTACCCGCTTTCCATTCATATGATGTCGGGTATCCGTGATATACTGATAATTTCCACCCCCGAAGACCTGCATAGATTTGAAGACCTTCTTGGTGACGGCTCAAATCTGGGTATCAATATTTCATATAAAGTCCAACCGAAGCCGGAAGGTTTGGCACAAGCATTCATTATAGGTGAGGATTTCATCGGTGATGACAGTGTAAGCCTGATTCTCGGGGACAACATCTTTTACGGACACGACCTTCCGCACATCCTGCAAAAGACAGCCGCACTCGAAGAAGGCGGGACTGTTTTCGCATACGCAGTCAAGGACCCCAAACGATACGGTGTTGTAGAATTCGACAAGAACCAGACCGTGATCAGCATCGAAGAAAAGCCGGAAAACCCCAAGTCTAAATTTGCAGTCACAGGGCTCTACTTTTACGACAACTCAGTCATTGAAATCGCCAAGAACATCAAGCCTTCTGCCCGCGGGGAATTGGAAATCACTGACGTGAACAACGAGTACCTTAAACGCGGCAAGCTTAATGTTGAACTTCTAGGACGAGGATATGCGTGGCTGGACATGGGAACCCATCAGTCTTTACTCCGCGCCGCCTCTTATGTTGAAGCAGTTCAGGAAAGGCAAGGATTTATGCTGGCCTGTCTGGAAGAAATTGCCTTCCGTATGGGATATATTTCCCTTGAAGAGCTTAAGGCTATGGCTACCGATATGCTTAAAAATGATTACGGACAGTATCTGATGGGAATCTACAACGATGCAAAGGCGAAAAGTTAATGAAAAAAACAATCATCACGTTAATTATCACCTTGGTCCTGCTGGCTCCCAGCGCAGGATTTTGCGGAACCCCGGACATATCTGCACAATTTGATAAGCTTTCAGGAGTTGAAGCCTCCTTCAGGACTCTGGGCATGAAAATCGACAAGATAACAGGTGCAGACACTAAGCCGGACCGGGTATACGCCCTGCAGGACATGTCCGACATGTGCAAAACCAGCAAAATGCAGGTTCATAGCCTGACTTCGCTTTTCTCTGTAGTCAACCTTGTTAAACGCGAAAAGAATTTTCAAAACAGAGAAGCGGAATTGCTAAAAAAGAAATGCGGTTATGCATATAACGACTTCAGTCGACGTAAAGCATTCATCCGGGATATTCTTGCCAAAGCCAAGGACCAAAAATTAAAAGATCTGGCTCATATCTTTGACGCACAACTTGAAATAGTTCTGGAACAATTGACAGCGATAAACAACAAATTCAAATAAAAAAAGGCCCGCAAATGCGGGCCTTTTTTTATTTGAAAAGAACAAATAGCCTTTTCTAAAATTTCTTAATGATGACCTTCGTTTTTGGTTTCATTAATCCTGCGGAAGATCATGAAGAGCATCCATGCAAGATAACCAAAAATAAGAGAAACACCTACAAAGCCAGCAGTGGTGCTGTGGCCCATGTTGCTGATAAGTTCGCCGATCATTCCCAAATACCTCCAAGTATTTAACCCGATTCATTACAAAAATTTTAATTAGTCTTCGCTATATTTCTCAATAATGTCAAGCTCTAGTTTAAGTATAAATATTGACAAACTACTTCATATATATATGATAAAGCAGAGATAGAAAGAAATTAAGCTTAACGATACTAGCGCATTATACAATTGCTAATTGATGTTACTCTTTTTAATTTCACCAGGGGATGAGAATGGGGAAGGATAAAACAGAGACTACACCCGGGCTGATGGGCAAACTAAAGACCAAGCTGGATCGTATGCTTGGTCGAAATGCGGAAGAATCGCTGGACATTGAATTCAAACCGCAAAAGGATATCCCTGCCGCACGGCGTGCTTTCAGAATTGACGTGGACAATATGCATGTCATCTGTCGCACACCAAGAGTCAAATGCCGCATACTGGATATCAGCGCAGGCGGCATTGGTTTTGTCAGCAGCAAAGAATTTCCCGTCGGCACGATTGTCGAGGCAGTACTACTCTGGTCCGGAAAACCCGTTCTGAAAAATGTTAAGCTGAAAATTGCCAGAAGAACCCCGAAAGTAGTGGGCTGTGAATTTATAGAACTTGAAAGATCTCAGGACAAAGTTATCAGCAAGATAGTACTTGCCGCCCAGAAACGTTTAATTGAGAAAAAACACTCCGGCAAACATCCAGACACGACTGAAGAAGAAATGGCAAAAGAAATTGAAGCCCAAAAAAAACGCGGCATCACTCCTGCTTCCAAGAAAAAAATAAAGCTCTAACCCCGACGACAGGACGGGAAGAACGGAATAAAGTCCATGAAAACAGTTATTCTTGACAGCTACACACTGAATCCCGGCGACAACCCATGGACCGGACTGGACGAACTTTGCGAACTGGCTGTATATGACCGTACTAAACCTGAACAAATTCTCGAAAGAGCCGCTGAAGCGGACATCATTCTGACCAACAAGACCGTGCTGGACGCGGACACCATCAAGGCTTTACCCAAACTCAAATTTATTTCAGTACTTGCAACAGGATACAACGTGGTAGATCTGGATGCGGCAGCAGCCAGAAACATCCCTGTATCAAATGTCCCGGGCTACTCTCCTCCCTCTGTTGCCCAGCATGTTTTTGCCATGATTCTTAACCATGCCAACAGAGTTGCCCTGCACGATCAGGCCGTGAAAGAAGGCCAATGGGCACAGCAGGAAGATTTCTGCTTCTGGAATGCACCACTCATCGAACTGGCAGGCAAAAAAATGGGAATCGTCGGATTCGGAGCCATCGGCCAAAAAGTTGGAACCATCGCCAATTCTTTCGGTATGGAAGTTCTAGCCTATGCACCGAGACCGAAACCAGAACCTCAATACAGCCCATTCAAATTCGTATCTCTTAAAAAACTCTTCAGGGAAGCTGATGTAGTCTCACTGCACTGCCCGCTGACTGCTGAAAATGAAAAATTTATCAACAAAGAACTGCTTTCAAGCATGAAGGCAAACGCCTACCTGATCAACACCGCACGCGGCCCGCTCGTTGATGAATCAGATCTGGCAGAAGCACTTACAGAAGGGGTTATAGCCGGAGCCGCTCTTGACGTGGTCGAAAAAGAACCGATGCTCCCCGGCAACCCTCTTTCAGGAACCCCAAATCTGACCATTACTCCGCATATTGCATGGGCAACCCTTGAGGCCCGCACAAGACTGACCGAAATTACCGTGACCAATGTAAAAGCCTTCCTGCAAGGCAAAGCGGTAAATGTAGTCAACGGAATATAAGACACCATCACCAAAATCAAAAAGGGCTGACATAGATATCTATGTCAGCCCTTTTTGATTTGAACTAATTCAAATACGAAAATTTATCAGACTTCACCGGAACCATATTTCTGAACAGTTGAAATAAGGTCTGCCTTGCGAACAGGTTTAGTCAAAAAGAAATCACAGCCTACCTCATAAGCTTTATCTTCATTCTCCGGCAATGCATGCGCAGTTACGGCTACAATGGGAGTTTTTTCCCTGCTGTTCTCTTTCTCAAAACCACGAATAAGTGTGGTTGCCTCATAACCGTCAGTTACAGGCATTTCAATATCCATGAGAACCACATCATACTCGTTACGTTGGAACATTTCGAAAGCTTCGCTGCCGTTTTCAGCTACGTCGATGGAATATGGGAACTTCTTCAAGTACAACTGCACTAGAAGCACATTGTTCTCACAATCTTCTGCAAGTAGAATATTCAAAGGCCTAACCGCTCCATCCAAAACTTTTACACCGACAGCATTTTTTTCTGCATTAAGCATTTATACACCCTGCACTAAGTCAAAAAACAGACTCCCCAAAAACAGTCTGCTCCCTCCTATGACCCGACCAAACTTGATATACTAACGAATCACCAAAAGCAACAACTCATAGAAACAAAATAACATAGCTGATCAAAGGTGCAAGCGCTAACTTCTTTATCTTCCGGACACTGCCCTGACCTTTGTCACAAACAGCTCTAGATCATTAGGATCTCCGTCCTTGTAATCATCCGGATAAAGAAGTGCGGACATAAAAAATACACTGCCAACCTCCAATGACTGTGAAGCTGAAAGGGAGAACCGTTCTAAACGCTCTTTGAACTCATTCTTAACGGATTCTGCCAAGGGCTCAACTTCATCATAAAGTCCTGCCAGAACCATCGCTTTTCGGCGCATTAATTCTTTATAGCCAGCGTCATCGTTGTTTTCATAGAGGACCTTACGCGCCTCTGCTTCTATTTCGCGAATCTGTGTGGAAATACTTTCGAGACGATCCGCCAGCAAGTCATATGGATTACCGGAAACCATAACTCCTCCAGCTTTTGTTTTACAGGGATATTAGGACCCGCACAAACCAAAAGCAAGAGGAGTTACAAAAATTCTGCCAGTGCTGAGCAATTATAGCGAGCCGCACATATGCCTATAGTTTCCGCACTCAATCTTGTTTATGAAAGGACACGGACTTTTCATAAACCACTTCTTGCGCGGGCACCAGAACCGATCCTTAAACGGCTCGTTGCATCCGTCGGATGTCAACTTTTTTCTACGCTGATTACCAATTACTATATAGTTACCTTCGGTGCGTACTTCAATGAGAGTCATGATGACCTCCACCTGCTTGCTTCAGCTCAGACTGACTGAATCCTCCTTTGGGCCGTTACCTGATTTACAATCTTCTACAACTGAAATATATTATGCACCTAATATGCCATACTAAGCAGATAGGGAATTCTTTCCCTTTACATCCTGAAAGAATGGTCATAACAGATAACGTTTGTGTTTATCATCACAGCGAAATAAATCCGGCAGTGCCAAAAGGGTGACAGTCGGTTCAAGGAGCATACTTTGCCAATACTTTCAGCCAGCACAGGAATCACCAGATACAGGATTCTGGAAGACGTCAGCGATGATCTGATCCGGGAAATACCCGAAAAATTAGCTAAATTCGCTTTCATGGATATCGACCATACCGCTGAAGAACGTTCCTTCGGCTGGGTAAATATGGATGATATGCTCGATGACAAATGGGCTGTCTCTCCGCCGGAAAAAGCCCAGTACTTCACATTTTCTCTGCGCCTTGATACCCGCAGAATCCAGCCGGCGGTACTGAAAAAACATTTCCAGATTGCTCTCAACCATGAGCTTGCTGAAGCCAAGAAAGAGGGAAAAAATTTCATCTCCCGCGACCGCAAAAGAGAAATTAAGGAACAAGTTACCCTTAAGCTGCGCGCACGCTCCCTGCCCATCCCGGCGGTCTTCGATGTTGTTTGGAACGTACCTGAGAACCGGGTTTACCTTGCTGCCACCAACTCCAAGGTTATGGATCTGTTCACTGATCATTTTTCAGACACTTTCGAACTGACTCTTGAACCACTGACTCCCTTCTTTCTGGCCATGGAAATGCTCGGCGAAGAGGCTGTACAGAAACTTGAATCGCTCGACCCCACCTACTTCGTAGGCTAGGGAATTAAAGAATCTACTCAAAGGAGCACCAGTTATGGACCTCATGATGTTAGCCGAAAGGGAAAACACACTTCTGGGTCAGGACTTCCTGACCTGGCTCTGGTATAAAAGTGAAATTCAGGACGGCATGTTTGAACTTGAAAACGGCGAACGCTTCATGCTCTACATGGAACAACGCATGTCTGTTCAGGGCGGCGACGGTGAGAACGTTGATACCGCAACAGTCAACTCCGCCAGCGGTGACATGACCGAAGTTCTCTACGGCCTGCGCACCGGTAAAAAAGTTACCCGCTGCCAGCTGAAAATGGAAATTGACGAGAACCTCTGGCAGGTTCAGGTCAAGGCTGAAGATTTCGCCATGAGCGGGCTGAAAACCCCAAAAGTGGAAATGAAAGACGAGGAAGGCGATGATCCGGACGCAAAATTTCTGGAAAAGATCTATTTGATCGAAAAATGTATCACCCTCTTTGACCACGTCTTCAAAGAGTTCATCACCATCCGCATTTCAGACCAGTGGAAAGATGAAGTTTCACGCTTCCAGAGCTGGCTGCGCGAAGGAGAAAAATAGGCATGGCTAAGATCACATTGGCGGCATTCGGGGACAGTTTAACTGAAGGTTACGGTCTTCCTGCTTACAGTTCCCTTCCGGCACAGCTTGAACGCAAACTGCTGGAAGAAGGCTTCCATGTGGCAATTAATAATTTCGGCCTGTCCGGGGACACTTCCGCGGACGGGCTATTTCGCCTTGCCAATGTTATCGAAAGCGAACCGAATGCTGCGTACATTGAATTCGGTGCAAATGACTGCTTTCAGCTCATGGACCCCGAGCAGACCAAGCTCAACCTGTCCCGCATGGTCGAAACATTTCAAGAAGCAAATATCCCGGTCCTGCTGCTTGGCTTCAAGCCCATGAACTTCACCCCGCAATCCTATTCATCCGAATTCAGCAGCATCTTTAATGACGTTGCCGACAAATTCGGAGTTCCCCTCTACCCGTCCCTGACAGAAGGAATCGGCGAAGCACCTGAATATTACCAGCCTGACGGCGTACATCCAAACAGCGAGGGTGTAGCAGTAATGGTCAACAACATGTTTCCTGCATTCAAATCTTTTCTGGAGTCCATCTCCGGGTAATTAATATTGTTTTTTCCACTCAGCCCATGTATCTTTTGCATTAAAGCATGGGAGAAAAGATGGAAAAGAACAGTAGCCCCGAATCTGCCACACCCGAGAATACAACAGAAGAACAAAGTAAAGGGCCTAAAACCCCTGAGCGTCCTTCTGTTGCATTAATAATAGGTTCGGAAGGGATAAAATCATTCTGCGCTCTGCCTTTTATAGAATATCTGCAAGCAGAAAAGATTAACCTTGATCTCGTGATCGGGGTAAGCGGCGGTGCCCTTCTGGCCGGATTTATGGGCGCAGGATATGACCTCAAGCAAATTCAGGAAGTCTTTTCCAAAACCGTAGACCCACGCTTTTATACCGATGTAGACTATAATTCAGTGCTTGAGATCGCCAGCACCGGCATGGGCAAGTTCACTGCCGAATCCGGTATCCTTAAGACAGACTGTCTACGCCGAACTTACGAAACCCTGTTCAAAAAAACTGACATTTCCGACCTTTCTCCCAAAACCCTGATTGCCACCACCGATCTTGAAACCGGAAAACCGGTCATTCTTGAAGAAGGCAATCTTGCGCAGGCCATCTATGCCAGCAGCGCCATCTACCCGCTCATGCCGCCGGGAAATGTTGACGGCAGGCGACTCATAGATGGTGCATTCTCTTCACCTGTGCCGATCATGGAATGCGTTAAACGGCAGATAGACATCATTATCGCCATCTATTTTGACGATGCCTGCAACCCGGAGCCGGACAGTTTTGTTTCCAGCTACTTCAATACTTCACGCATCTTCAAACGTTCCATACTCACCAGCCAGCTTCCTCTTTCCATCGACATGCACCACCATGAAATCATCCCGGTCTACATCAAACACCCACGTCCTATAGAACTCTGGGAAGTAAAAAAACTAACTGAAATCGTTCACGCTGGAAAAGTAGCCTTCACGAACAAAAAAACAGATTTCAAGGAAGCTGTCTCAGAATTTAAAATTAAAAGAAAGCAGCGCGAGGCAGAACGGAAGGAAAAAGAAGCAGAACTGAGACTGGAACAGGAAAGAGCTGCTGCCGAAGAAAAAAGGCACGAAGAAGCTTTGGAGAGGATGAAACAAGGAACCTCTGTAGAAGAACAACCGGAACATCCTGAAGCAGAAGCCCCTCCCAAAAAGCGGACATTTAAAATCGTCAAAACACGCAAAGACCGAAGGGGAAGCGGTATATGAGAATTTTCGTATTACTACTGGCAATGATCTGCATCCCCACTCCAGCACATGCCGGAGAAATCGTACTGGGTGTTATGTTCGGCCTCCGTGACAGCCAAGCACCAACGGCTCAGGAAGCCTTGAACGGGGCACTGCTGGCGGTTAAGAAAATCAATAAATCAAAAAACGAAATAAAAATAAGACTTGAAATTGAAGCCACTGCCGGAGAAACAACCGGAATTCTCAACGGAGCCAACAAATTAACAAAATCCAAAGGAATTATCGCCGCCACCGGAATAATAGATGACAACGCCGCCCTCACAGCCGGCCCTGCATTTCAAGCGGTCCAACTTCCATTCCTGTGTACAGGAGCTCAAGCTGACGCGCTTTCCCATATGGGCTCTAATATTTTCAGCCTCGCCGTTCCAGACATACGAACAGGGCAACTGCTGGCAGAATTCACCACCAACACAATGCAAATCAACAACATAATGCTGATCCGCTCCGACCTTGCTGACAGCACTGCCCGTCAAGCAGACAGCTATGCCCGCCGCTTCAAACGCAACAGCGGTAATATTATGGCTGATATGCGCATCACCGAACAGGACCCGGACCTATCGGTCATCAACTCAAAACTTCAAGAATTAGCTCCCCCGCAACCGACTAACAGCACAGTAGAGAATGACACAGTTGGGGTCAGCGACTTTGCAGACAGTGCAGCAGGCATTACCGTCCAAAAACGAGAAACCGAACCAGCCAAGCCGCAGGTGGAAGCCGTTGTAATCTTTGCACCGGCCAACATTGCTGCGAAAATACTTGGACAACTGCAAAAATCCAAGCAGACATATTCAATACTCGGCGGGACATCATTCGACACCGTGCCCATGCAACAACCTATGCAAGACTACCCGTCAACTATCTATTTTGCAGCTCAGGCAGCCATAGACAGTGAAGCACAATTGGTGCGTTCTTTCACTGATTCCTACAAAGAACTGTTCGGTAATCCCCCCCAGACAGGCTACGCAGCCTTAGGTTTCGATTCCATCATGCTTCTGGCTGCGACAGCGCAAAAACATGGAGCATCATCCACAGCTGTACGCAATGGCCTGAGCCAGATTAAGGACTTCGAAGGAGTCAGCGGAACAATATCATTCCAAGGCAATGGAGCAGAAAAACCGCTATATGTGATGCAATACATATCAGGCCAAAAATCAATGGCGACAATGCTTAAATAAAATCAGCCCTGCTCAAGACTTCGCTTTACGGCTCGAACCAGAAGAACTATCAGCACTGCTGCGGCTGCCAGCACTGCCACCATTTCCCAATTCACTGTGCCCATGCGCACTCCGGCAGATAAAAGATGCCCGCCTGCCGTTAGAAACACCGTCTCAGGAATCAAACAAACAACACTCATGATCAGGAACGGCAGAAAACGCACTCCTGTTGCTGCCCAAAGATAGTTTGCAATAGAATAAGGAACCACAGGGACAATCCTGCTTAAAGCCAAAACCTTCAGCGGATGCTTACGGCTGAGCATTTCCATCTTCATAAAATTAGGGTCATTACGAAATTTTTTAAACACACGCCCGCGCAAAACAAATCTTCCCAGAAAAAATGATAAAGAAGATCCCACAGCCATACTTGCCAGACACATGGCCGTCCCTTTCACAGCCCCGAAAAGGACTCCGGCTACCACTGTAAAAAGAGTCTGGGGGATTACCAGCACCATGCCGATCACATTAATAAGCATAAACAGAACGGGTGCAAAATTACCGCTGTCATCAATCCATGCCGTAAGCGCGGATAGATGACCTTCACCATAATGCTCAATTGCAAAAGAAAGAATACCCACGAATGCCATAACAACGGCACCGTGCAGAATCAGTTTTTTTGAATGAGATTTTTCCGAATGCATATTCCCTCTTCACTTGGCGCCTTAAATATCATACCTTCGCGGTCGGAAGTTGACGTGACATCCATCAAGGATAAGGATAACACTCGCTGACCGACTCAATATTTAATTACTGAAAAAATGAATTTCAGAAAACAATAATCAGGGGAAAATATGCGCTACGAACTCAAACTCATGGACACCCTTTCCGGAACCGGATGCTTTGCCGCGTTCCCCGGTCCCAACCTGAGCTTCTCTGAAGTACTGACTTACCTGGAAGAACATCCATACGATGAATTCATGCACCGCCATATGCTGGATATGCTAGGCAAACACCGTACCCGCAAAATCCAGAAGCTGATCAAGGAAATTAAGGGCGATCCTAAAAAGAAAGTTCTTGCCGCCCTCATTTATGAAGCAGCCATCACCCATCCCCGCCTTGCCTCTTTACGTGCTGAAGTGGAAGCAACCTTTGATGCCGAAGAACTCAAAGAGTACAGCCCGACTCTGCACCTGCGTTCCCATCTTCTGGAAGACCAGCCCCTGCACAACAAGTGGACCAGCCTTTTCTCTGACAATATGGAAATGCACGAGGAACTGCCTACAATTGAAGAAGCCGGGATTGAACAGCTCTACAAACCTGAAGACCTGCCTTCCAAAGATTTCACCACAGCTTCCACCATTCGGGAACAACTGGCCAATGAATCAAAACTTCCCCCAGCCAAAGAACGCGCACCAATCGAGGAAGTAACCGCCAACGCCAACAAGAAACTTGAAGCTATCGGCGTTTTCATGGGCCCCCAGATGCGTCAGAAAGGATGCCTCAGCCCCTTTGCAGTGCTCCATCACTGGATGGTCGACAACCGCACAGACAACGGCAGTTTGAGCAACTCCCTGCGTGCCATCCAGACCAGTTACGGGCGCGGCTTCACCTTTGAGCAGGCATGCGTATCCTGTTCCATGGAAGTTGCCGAAAGGGTCAGCTCCTACGCAAGCATCGGCAAATCCGGCATCGCCAACCGTACATCCTCACTGCCTGTCAGCAAAGGATCATACGCAGAAATTTCCAAAGAAGTACCGGCAATCAACCCCGATGATCTCGGCCTTGAAGCTCCTTACGAAGGTCAGGAAATCTGGTGGATGCCTGCGGAGAAATTCGACGGAGAAAAGCATGTAAAGGCAAAAGTTCCGGTACAGCACGTATTCCTGTTCTGTAACCTTGATGAACAGAACCTGTTCAGCGGACTCAGCTCCACCGGACTTGCATCCGGCAACACCATGGCTGAAGCCCGCCTCAGCGGTCTGCTGGAAGTTCTGGAACGCGACTGCAACACCACTACTCCCTTTAATAAAGAAAGATGCTTCACCATTGAATCCGAAGACCCCGAAGTCCAGAAACATCTTGATGCCATGAAAGAAAGCGGTATTAAAGTATGGTTTCAGGATATGACATCTGAACTTGGTGTCCCCTGCTACACCGCTTTTGCTGTGGGCAAACATGGAGACATCAACAAAGGCGGCGGCTGTTCTCTTTCCGGCAAACGGGCCCTGCTCTCGGCACTCACCGAGATTCCATATCCATTCCCCGGACCGCCCACTTCTGAAATTCCTGAAGGGCTCCCGGTACGCAAACTGGAAGACCTGCCCGAACTGACCACCGGAAGTGCAGATGGCGATGTGATGGTTATCGAAAACACGCTGGCAGCAAACGGATTTGCCCCTTACTACGTGGACCTGACCCGCAAGGATCTCGAAATTCCGGTAACAAGGGCAATCATCCCCGGACTCGAAATTGTTTCCGATCTCGACAAGTTCTCACGCATCAGCAAAAGGCTGTACAGAAACTATCTCGACATAAAAAATCTTCTGTAATATGTTCTCTCTAAGCTTGACTACTTAAAAGACAAAGTATATCAAGCATTACTTCCGTGCCGGGATGGTGGAATTGGTAGACACCCGAGACTTAAAATCTCGTAATCCTTGCGATTGTGCGGGTTCAAGTCCCGCTCCCGGTACCAGATAAAAATAAGGGTTCAGCTAAAATCTTAATGATTTCAAGCTGAACCCTTTTTTTGTGCCTTCTTTTTAAAGCTAATTTTCAATTTGACCCCTTTCGTTGATAAACGAGGATCGGTCACACTCATCAGGGTAAAGCAATTCACGTTAGCCTACACACTGCCTCGCATACAACATCCTACATCAAATTCTTATCTTGCCACCGCAAACCGTTCATATTTGTCGAAATAGAACGACACCGAGTCCAAAAATTTGGACAAACATTGATTCGAACTTTTTTTTCATTAAAAAGCATCTAGTCTTGGCTAAAACCAACAATACAAAAAATATAATATTTACTCGTTTCGACTATTTAAAGTCTCACTAACAACATGTTTTTTTAATAAACAATATAGATGGAGCGGAAAAATGAAACTAAACTTCAACAAAAAAATTATTATCACATTCTCTTTAGCCTTAATCATTCTCAGCTCTATTCTAACTTCAGTAAGTTACTTCGAATCCATTAATTCGTTACATGATTTTGGATTATCGTTTCTAAAAAACACAGCAGAACAATTATCTGAAGAAATAGAACTGCAAAATGAGGTTCTCCAAAAGCTGCTGCATTCAGAAAGCACAATTTTAACAGAAAAGATTGCTAAAGAAGGTGAAATCTGGATTGATAAAGAACAGCCTCACGAAGCAACCATATACAACCAAAACAGCATGCTCCCTACAAATGAAATAATTCCTACATTAATGTTGGGGTCAAGCAGAATTGAAAACAACTACTCTCTGGTTGATGGCATACGAAATGCGTCAGGGGCATTCGCTACTATTTTTCAGCTTCTACCTGATAAACTTTTAAGAATTTCGACAAACATCATAAAAAAGAATGGCGAACGAGCCATTATGACCTATATTCCATCTTCAAGCCCTGTATACAAGGCAGTAAAATCTGGACTTCCTTTTTACGGCAGAGCTGTAGTTTTAGGTGAACAACTTTTGACAGCATATGTGCCTCTAAAAAATAAATCGGGAGAAATAGTCGCAGCAGTATTTACTGGTGTAAAGATCCTTAGTCCTGAATTCAAAAATCTCATAGGCAATGTCAGCATGGCTGGCAAAGGATATGCCTTCGTATACAACACTGCTGGCGACATTCTAATCCACCCATCAGCTACAGGTAAAAACTTCAAAAAAGAATCCCCGAAGGTATGGGACCACATAAAGGATATTAAAAATGGTCTAATTTCATACAACTACAACGATAATGATCGCAATTGTTTCATAACTTATTTCGAACCTTGGGATTGGCATGTCGCTGTCAGCTTAACAAATAAAGAAATGTATATGGGAGCAGACAGCCGGTTGCTATATAAGAATACTGGAACAGCAACACTAGGAATAATTCTAGCTATCTGTTGCGTATTATACGTACTAAATCGACTCATGAGTCCTCTTCGCTCGCTAGCTAAAACTACTGAAAAAATCGCTAACGGGGACTTAAATGCCCGATGTGAATACGACTCAAATGATGCTATTGGCGAAACAGTAAAATCAGTTAACACCATGGTAGCTGAACTTAAGAGTAAACTTGGATTCTCAGACGGAGTCCTTAAAGGAATCACAATTCCATTCATAGTGACCGATGCAGAAGGCAAAATAAACTACTGCAATAATTCTCTTCTAGAATACGCAGGCAGAGATGGCAATCCAGAAGATTATTACGGAGAGCCACTGAGCTATGTTTTTTATAATGACCGAAACAAAAAGAGCCTTACAAACACGGCCATAGAGGAAAAGAAAACAATACACAACATCACTGCTACCCTAATAAACATAAAAGGGACAACCAAACACGGAGTATTCAATGCAGCACCATTATATGACTTAGACGAAAATTTAATTGGTGCATTTAGTATGGTAAATGATATAACAGAACAAAAACAACAGCAGCAACAGATACAGGAACAAACAGACAGAATAACAGAAGTTGCTGAGCAATCAATAAATATCGCGGAACAGGTTTCATCTGCTGCAGCGGAGCTTTCTTCACAGATTGATGAATCCAGCAAAGGTTCACACACTCAAAGAGAGCTGACGGCCGAAGCAGCAACAGCGATGGAACAAATGAATGTTTCTGTTCTGGAGGTAGCCAATAATGCAGAAAATGCAGCTTCCTTAGCAACAGAATCTAGAGAAAAAGCAGGAGCAGGCGAAGACATTGTTTCTGAAGTAGTCCAGGTAATGGATAGATTACGTGTCACTACCAATGCCTTGAAACAAGACATGATATCCTTAGGAAAACAGGCAGATGGAATCGGCCAGATAATAACAGTCATCAATGACATAGCAGATCAAACCAACCTGCTAGCACTTAATGCAGCCATTGAGGCCGCACGTGCGGGAGAAGCAGGCAGAGGATTTGCTGTTGTTGCGGACGAAGTTCGTAAGTTAGCAGAAAAGACAGTAAGTGCGACAGGAGAAGTAAGTGAATATATTAACAATATCCAAAGCTCAGCCCACAACAATATAAACACCATGGAACAAGCAACTACTGCGGTTGAAGAGGCCACCGACCTTGCTAACAACTCAGGAAATGCTTTGAAGGAGATTGTGGACTTCGTTTCACAATCAACTGACCAAATAAGATCAATAGCAACAGCATCAGAAGAACAATCTGCAGCCAGTGAACAAATTGCTCAATCGACTTCTCAGGTTAATACCATTGCAGAAGAAACCGCCGAGGCAATGAATCAATCATCTCTGGCAGTCAATGAATTAGCTCAACTGGCTGAAGAGTTGAGAGTACTCGTCTCGTCGATGAGATAAACTCACTCAAAATAGCCAAACAGAATGGTAAACCAAAATGAGAGACAAAACAGAGAGCTTCGCGCAAAGCATAATCGAAACTAGCGACAAAAACATAACCAACCTACCTGACAGCTCGTTAGCAGACGTATGCAGACTCATTTTGGCTAGCCAAGATTTTGCCGTGAGTATACGAGATTTAGATTTTAAACCTCTATATGTGAATGATGCTTGTCTTAAACTATTTGGAGAAACTCGCGAAGAATGGAACAAAGACAATTGGGAACAAAGATATCAACCCGAACAAATAAACAAACTATACGATGAAGTCATACCAGCGGTAATCACAGGAAAAAAATGGCGTGGCGACTTTAAAATAATCACCCCAGACGGAACAAGAAAAAGAGTCCTAAGCAACTGGGATGCTGTATACAATAACAAAAAAAACATTGTATGTTACTATGGAATATACAGTGAAGTAACCCGCATGTCAGAGCTAAAAGAGAATCTCAGAAAAAAAAATAAATTCCTAAACAACATAATTGATGCTTTACCGGAACCTCTGGTTATTAAAAGCTCTGACGGAAATATAATTGCTGCAAACAAAGCTTACTGCTGCACCATAGGAAAAACCAGAAAAGACCTGAAAGGCAAAAACGACTTTGACATATTTCCAGATGATGTCGCTAAGAGATTAAAGGAACATGACAATAAGGCTCTACACTTAGACAAATCAATCATCCAAGAGGAAAGCATTATTAAAAGCAATGGAGAAAAAGTTCTATTTTCAACTAAAAGAGTGTCCACGAACAATGACGATGGAGAGAAAATATTAATATGCATAGCCCGCGACATCACGAGTGAACGGACTTTACAAAAGACAGTCGCTGAATCTTACCACCAATTGGAGACCTACCTTACCGGACTGAGTTACGATTTACTACGAATCCAGGATGACGTGGCTGCAAGCGTATCAAAAGCCTCAGCAGTACAAGGCTTATTTGAGAATTCCAACACAACATTCAATGAACTAATTAACGAATCACAATTAAAAAACAAACAACCGATCAACCCATTTATAACCCCAACACACCTTTCTCCAAGAGAATATCAAGTTTTTTTACTTTTAATTCAGGGCAAACGAATTAAAGAAGTAGCAAATGAACTTGACATTACTGGAAACACCGCCAGCACCTACCGAAGTCGCATAATGAAGAAACTAAATATTTCTTCCATAACAGAATTAATTCAATACGCTATGCGCCAAGGGTTGATTTAAGCTCCAACAAAGTAAAGCAAGCACTACATATAGCGAAGAACTATCTACAGGACTTGCCTAACACTACAAAAGGTGAAAATACTCTTTCAACCAATGCCAATAGAGGTAAAAATGAAAACAGAAGAATATTTTCATATTTTAGATAATATGAACGAAGGATATGCCGTAATAAACGTATCTTGTTCAAAATTCAAAATAACATACAGCTATCATATTGAAAAAGCAAACAATGCTTTTTTAAAAATCACTGAAGCAGAAGAATGCAATGTGAATGGCAAAAATATATGTGTTTTCTTCAAAACCAAAGAAGAAAACATATACGACCATTTTGACTACGTTTATAGAAATCTAAAAAGCAAAATCATTGAAATATATTCTGAAACAATTTCCAAAACAATAAGTATAAAAATATTCCCTATTTCAACGATCAAAATAGGGTGCATTGTTAATGAAGTGCAAAGCTTAAACAAGCTTAAAACTGATAAGAACTACATTCCGTCCAGCGCAATAGAATTCCTGAGAATCCTCAACCATGAAATCAGAACCCCGTTGAATGGCATTATGGGGATGCTACAATTGATGAGCGACACGACACTGAACGCAGAACAAATCAATTTTCTAAATATTGGAGCAACTGCAGCAAACAGACTCAATTCTTTTGTCGATATCCTAAGTCTTTCTCGTTCAACAAAAGATATCCCCGCTGCCTATGACGATATTTATTTTAAGCTGAACGCCGAAACTCAGCCTGTCGCATTAATGGGAGGAAATCTCCTACAATCCAAAACCAAAAGAATTCAGTCTGAACAATTATATGAAAAAGAGTTTGAACCAAGTAATTTGTGCTCCAGTACAACAGCTTCTACATCAAGCTAAACCACAATTCACGAATCAGCTGCAAAGTTATAGTTCTTAATTCTTCTTAGGTTCAAATATAATTATAAGATTCTCATCGTCAGTCAATCTACTGAAATAAAAATGTGTATTCGCAGCAACTATCTATGCCCGTTTACATTCAGTCACAATCTGCTGCACACCATTAATGGTTACTGGCAAGATCAGCTTACTGTCGGCTCCTTTAACCGAGCCATCGCCCAGCAGCACAACAAACGGCTTCCACTTATCCACACCTTGAGCGCGAACTTCATCAACTACCTGCTCAAATATGTCTCCAGCCAGATTGTCACTGATCAAGACGATATCGGGCCTCAACAAAGAAACAGCCCGTAATCCTTTTTCGACCGTTTCACGAATGACCAGAGTGAATCCGTTCCAATTGGATGATATTTTTCGCATTTCATTAATGTTTTCGGGATCATCATCAATACACAAAATAGTAGGAACAGGTGCACCGGATTCCACCTGTTCAGGCTGCTCATCCTCTTCAGTATCAATGGGTGATCTTTCGGATTCGACCATTGAAAAATCGAGAACTTCCGAGATAATCTCTTTCAAATGATGACCGGCAGAAGCAATATTATCTACATCAGAACGCATCTTTCCCGTTAAATCATCGTCACGCAATAAAGCATCTGAAAAATCGACAATCGTATTGAGAGGGGTACTCAGCTTGAGCCCCATCCGGGATAAGAACTCTGATTTTGCCTTACTTGCAGCATCAACAGTCTCCATAGCATCCTTGAGCTGCTCTTCTGCGGAGACTCTGTCGGTGATATCCACAAAACTTTCCAGCAAATAAGCTTCTTCACCCCGCTTGAACGGTACAACACTTTTTAAAATAGATTTGCCATTGGACAACCTGCGTACAGCATGATCAACATCCTGACCAAGATCAGTAACCGGACATTTCCCTACTTCAGCCGGGCAGATATACTTATGGCATACTGTTCCCAAAGCCTCCTCGCGATTCACACCGATGAGCCGGGCTGCTGTTTCATTCATATCCGCAATTGTGTGGGTATCGGCAGCAATGACGACAACCCCGGCCTGCACCCCCTGCAACACTGCGTTGGTATAATCCTGCTGATCCTTGAGACGTCTTTCCATCTCACTACGCTGGCTGATGTCCATAAATGCTTCAAGCACAAGACGCTCGCCAGACAGGGTGATATAGGCCGCATTTTTTAAAACCGTAATATCCTTGCCCGCGGCAGTCTTAATTTTTACCTCATTTTCATAAGAGGCGCCGAGATTATGCGAAAAGGGGCAGTTATGCTCTGATGAAAAACAAAAAACCTTGTCACAACGATTACCAAGAACCTTTTCCTCAGACTCGGCTCCAAAAAGACGCAGCGCCTCGGAATTAGCCTTGATGACTTCCCGGTTCTCATTGACGATGACCATCCCGACCGGAATTGAATCAAGGATAATTTCAATAGCGGATTTGGCTTCTTCAAGGTTTCTAGCCTTGGTTTCACGGTCATCCAGAATAGAACGGATGTTGAAAATAATACGAAAAAAAATGAACAGACAGAGAGGTATGGATACAACAATCACCCCTAACCTGAAATTATTCATTCCGGCTGTAGCTTGTTCCTTAAGCGAACTTAGCCGTTTTATTTCTGTCTGAGTCTCATGAAAAATCTTACTGGAGGACTCTCTGGCCCTGAGGATAAGTGCTTCTATCTGCATAACCCGAAAGTTCAACGCATCATGAACTTTTTTCAAAGTAGGACTCTCATCCCCGCCAAGCAATTTCCGCAAAACTGAATAGATACCTTCTGTAGCAACTTCCAGTTCATAAATTTTAGGGTTCAGATCAATAACTTCCAACACATATCCGGCTTCCTTTTCTCTGTGGAATGAAATCAATTCATCAACTTCATCCCTATCGTAAAAGTTTGCCGGGAAAGTATTCTTAAAAGTTCCGCCCCCCTGCAGCACAGACAAAATATCTTCAAGCTTGCTAAAGCTGTGATGAATATCCCTATTGAGGACCTCGACTTTACGAAGGTCCGTGGTATCGATCATCCTTGCTATACCCAGTTCCACCATAAGTAAGCGATGCATAATCGCCTTGCCAAGCTCGGAACGGGCCTGCTGATTCTCAATCTCGCGATCATAACGGTTCAGATAGTTAAGCTGTACCCTGTCCACGACATAAATCACTGCAAAAGTGACAAAGAAAACCAGGCAGAGAAATAAAACTTTAGAGATAACCTGCTCTTTGAGGAGGCCGGAAAGTTTTCTATTTAACATCATATAATCCGTATTTATTAAATATGGCCTTGCCTTCAGCGCTGGAGGCATATTCCATGAAGGCCTTGGAAATCTCAGGGTAGCGGGAGAACCGCAGCAATCCGATTATTAATTTCTTCTTTCCTGCATACTTATCACTAATAGGCAGAACACTTAAACTATCACTGTTTTCCGGCCAGGTTGAAGTGGCGTACCAGTTGATAACAAGGTCCGCTTCTTTATCCTTAAGAACACGGACAAGATCTTTTGAGTCTGTAGTCATCATCTGCACATTGCCGGCAACTTTGGCAAATATCCCTTTCTTGGTCAGTATTTTCTCTGTCTCACGCCCGATACTGCCGCTTTCCGGATTACCGATCACCACATAGTAACTTTTGTCGGCCATGCTATCCAGATTAGCCGGAATATTCTTGGGATTGCCTTTTTGAACCATCATCGCAGCCTTATTAAATCCCACGTGAACGGTATCCGTGACCAATCCCTGCTCAAGGCAGGCCTGAATATAAGAACCGGAGCCGGGCAAATAAAGATCTCCGATCTTGTTAGCCTTAATGGATTTTAAAAGATTACCTGATCCACCCTTGGTAATCAGCACCTTGCAATCATATTTTTGCTCTATAATACCAGCTATCTCGGTCATGGGCTTAATCATGGTAATGCCGCAGTAGATTAATAATTCTTTTTTCTGCTCAACTTTCTGCTGCTGGCACCCGGACATGACAAACAAGCCCAATATAAGTAATAAAGTGAGAACAAATTGATTAATATTTTTATTCAGCTGGCACAATTTCATTTTACTTTCCCTGATTCAAGTTTGCATATGTTGGTGAAAACGATCCATATCATAACATAAATTTGAATCAAATATTGAGATATATGCCTGAGCAAGAGAATTAAGCTCTCACTTATACTCAGTCAGCCATAAAAAACTTGCATTTATCCCATCCATAGGGCACTCAACCCGCGGCGTCAGTAGCACGCCTGATCCACGCAATAATAAACTTTTCACCTTGAGGCCAATCACCATGGAAAAACATCCCAAGGACTGGCGGTTTGCGCAGGCTAACAAAGAAGCCCTGCTCACTCTTGGGGCTTATGCCCTTTATTTTATCTGGTGGTACGTCTGTGCCTACGGCATGGGCAGCGGAGACCCGGACCAGTACGAATATGTATTCGGGCTGCCGGAATGGTTTTTCTACAGCTGCATTGTTGGCTACCCGCTCATCACTATCCTGCTCTGGGCATTAGTCAGGTTCAAATTCAAGGATATGCCCCTTGATGAGGAAGTTGACGAGATCAACGAGGAGAAACAGTCATGAGTAACACAATGATGACCGTCATCCCGGTAGTGATTTATCTGGCAATGTCATTCGGCGTTGCTCTCTGGGCTCGTAAAAAGGCAGAATCCACAACTTCCTCCAAAGGATTCATCGAAGATTATTTCATTGGCGGCCGTTCCATGGGAGGCATGGTGCTGGCTATGACCATCATCGCAAGTTACACCAGCGCCAGCAGCTTTGTCGGCGGTCCCGGCGTGGCTTACAAGCTTGGTCTGAGCTGGGTACTGCTGGCAATGATTCAGGTCCCCACAACTTTCCTTACCCTTGGAATCCTCGGTAAACGTTTCGCTATTATGGCCCGCAAAACCGATTCCGTAACCATCACAGACTTTCTGCGCGCCCGCTACAAAAGCGATGCAGTGGTCATCCTCTGCTCTGTGGCCCTGATCGTATTTTTCATGGCTGCCATGCTTGCACAATTCATCGGCGGAGCAAGGCTTTTCCAGACCGTAACCGGATACCCGTACATCGTAGGCCTCGTACTTTTCGGGGTCAGCGTAGTCCTTTATACTGCCATCGGTGGATTCCGGGCCGTAGTACTCACTGACGCCATTCAGGGCATTGTCATGGTTGTTGCCGTGGTTGTTATCCTGCTGGCGGTCATTAATGCGGGAGGTGGCATGGAGAACTGTATTCAGTCCCTCAAAGCCATTGATCCCGGCCTGATTACCCCCACCGGCCCAAAAGAAGCTGTACCACAGCCGTTTACTCTTTCCTTCTGGGTGCTGGTCGGTATCGGTATCCTCGGCCTGCCCCAGACCACCCAGCGTTGCATGGGTTACCGGGATTCTAAAGCCATGCATGACGCTATGATCATCGGCACCCTGCTCATCGGATTCATGATCCTCTGCGCCCACCTTGCCGGAACCCTCGGACGCGCAATTCTTCCAGAGCTCCCGGCAGGCGATCTGGCTATGCCGTCACTCATCGTTGAACTGCTCTCCCCGGTCTGGGCCGGAGTTTTCATTGCCGGACCTCTGGCAGCAATCATGTCTACAGTAGACTCCATGCTGCTGCTGGTCTCAGCGGCCATCATCAAAGACCTCTACATCCACTATCGTCTTAAAGGCGATGCCTCGCGCATGACTCTGGTCAGCCTCAAGAAAATGAGCCTGATATGTACCGTAGTTGTAGGACTGATGGTCTTTGTGGCTGCCATTGAGCCGCCGGACCTGCTGGTCTGGATCAACCTTTTCGCTTTCGGCGGACTGGAAGCGGCTTTCCTCTGCCCCATTGTAATCGGGCTGTACTGGGATAAAGCCAACTCCACCGGAGCCATATCCTCCATCGTCATCGGCGTGGGAACCTTCATTGCGTTGACCATCATGAAACCTGCAATGGGCGGGGTACATGCCATTGTGCCGACAACATTGGCCTCACTGACCGCATTTGTACTCGGTTCATATGCCGGGCACTCCAAAACAAAGAGCGACCGGACTCCTGCATAAAAGGACTTGTGACAGCTATATCCACTATCCCGAAACAGGGACGACATGTTTTCGTAACAAAGATAACGTAATTGCTAACTGCGAAGCATGTTTGGGAATAAACTGCCACTGAATATAAAAGCCCTCCAGTCCGGGCGCAGGAGTAAATAATATGGATATGCACCATCCTCTGAAAGTATATGAAGAGGAACTTGCCGACCTTCAGGGACTTGTCCTTGAACTCGGTAATCTGGCTCTCGACCAGTTGAACAAGGCGATTAAAACTTTCGAGGAAAATGATCCCGAGAAAGCTGAAGCTATCGTTAAAATGGATGAGAAGATCAACGATCTTGAACATGAAGTGGACAAAATGTCCCTGATGATCATTACCAAGATGGAGCCCAAAGCCGCCGATCTTCGTTATGTCCTGACTGCCAGCAAAATTGCCTCCGACCTTGAACGCATTGCCGACTATGCCAAGAGCATTGCAAAGAAAGGCAAACGTGGATTTGCCGAGGAACACGCCCAGCATCTGGGATATGTTCAACATATGGGTCAGGAGTTAAACGCCATGCTCTCCAGTATCCTTGAAGCATTCAAGGAACTGAGCGTGGAGAAAGCTCTTGATGTCTGGCACAGCGACAGCAATGTCGATGCCCTGTTCAAAGAAGGTGTAACCGGCATGAAAGACTGCGTGGAAGCTGAAGACCTCGAAGGGAAAGGATTCATCTCCCTGCTCTTCACCATGCGCTGTCTGGAGCGTGTCGGCGACCATATCACCAACATCGCCGAGCATATCTATTTTATTAAATATGCTGAGTACTTTGCCGGCAAGAAATAAGATTTATCCATTGTATTCAAAGGGCGGAAACACACTTGTGTTTCCGCCCTTTTCTTTTTCTACTTTACACGGCTAACCGTTTTGACTAGTCTCTTTCGCAGCTGGGGGTGCCTTATCTGGCTGAGATGGCGTAATAGCCTGTCCCTTCGAACCTGATGCGGGTAATCCCGCCGTAGGGAAGCTCCATAGATTCTGTCGTTATATCTATTGTTGCGCTCGCCCTACGTGGTGAGCTTTTTTTTTACGGAGTGAAAATGATCGTAAAATTGAATGGCAAAGAAGCCGAACTGGCCGAAAACATCACCATCCTCAAACTGCTGGAATCCAAAAATCTCACACCGGACACCGTAGTTGTTGAACTCAACATGGAAATCATCCCGGCTGAAAACTACGGCTCCACACAAATAAATGACGGGGACCACCTCGAAATACTGCGCTTTGTAGGCGGAGGTTGATTACAATGAACAACGATATTTTCAAACTGGGCGGCCTCGAATTCAACAGCCGCCTGCTGACCGGAACAGGCAAATACGCCGACGATTCCGTAATCCCGGACGTATGTGAAGCTTCCGGTTCGCAGATCATCACCGTGGCCCTGCGCCGCGTTGACCTTGAATCTGACACCGGAAACGTCATGGACTTTATTCCCAAGCACATGCAGCTGCTGCCTAACACTTCCGGCGCACGCACAGCAGAAGAAGCGATTCGCATCGCCCGCCTTGCCAAGGCCATGGGCTGCGGCAACTGGATCAAGATCGAAGTCATTTCCGACAACAAATACCTGCTGCCCGACGGCTATGAAACCGCCAAGGCAACTGAAATCCTCGCTAAGGAAGGATTCGTAGTCCTGCCTTACGTAAACGCAGACCTCTACATAGCCCGTTCGCTGGTGGATGCCGGAGCCGCAGCAGTTATGCCGCTTGGCGCACCCATCGGAACCAACCGCGGCCTCAAGACCCGCGAAATGGTCCGCATCCTGATCGATGAGATCGACCTGCCTATCATTGTGGATGCCGGAATCGGTCGCCCTTCTGAAGCCTGCGAAGCCATGGAGATGGGTGCTGATGCCTGTCTGGTTAACACCGCCATCGCCACCGCATCCGATCCCAAGATGATGGCTAAAGCTTTCGGTCGGGCCGTAAAAGCCGGACGCGAGGCTTACCTTTCCGGTCCCGGAGCAAAACACAGCCATGCCAAGGCCTCCTCACCCCTTACCGGATTCCTGCACGAAGGATAAAATAAAATGAGCTTCTATCCCATCTGCGCCGAATACAACGACGCCCCCCTTGCCGAGCAATTCGGCTCCGTAACTGAACACGATGTCAGGCGCGCCCTTAACAAGACAACTTTGAGCCTGGAAGACTTTCTTGCCCTGTTAAGCCCCGCAGCAATTCCTTTTCTCGAAGAAATGGCAGCAAAAGCAAGCCAGCTGACTTTGCAGCACTTCGGCAGAACCATTCAGCTGTTCACCCCGCTGTACATGGCTAACTTCTGCACCAACAAGTGCGTATATTGCGGCTTCAACACCAAAAACAACATTCCACGTTCCCAACTGGGACCGGACGAGTTGGAAAAAGAAGCCAAGGCAATTGCTGCCACCGGGCTGAAGCACCTGCTCATCCTCACCGGGGATGCGCGAGCCAAGTCTTCCCCGGAATACATTGAATCCGCCGTTGAAATCCTGCGTAAACATTTTCCATCCGTATCCATTGAAATCTATGCCATGACAGAGGAAGAATATTCTAGTCTGGTTAAGGTCGGCGTGGACGGCATGACTATGTTTCAGGAGACCTACAACGAAGAGCTTTACCCGGAACTGCATCCGGCAGGCCCCAAACATGATTACCGCTTCCGCCTCGATGCTCCTGAACGGGCCTGCAAAGCCGGTATGCGTGTTGTGAATATAGGTGCTCTGCTCGGCCTCGATGAATGGCGCCATGATGCCCTGAAAACAGGTATTCACGCCGCTTATCTCCAGAACAAATATCCCGAAGTGGACATCGCGGTATCACTGCCGCGCATCCGTACCCATGTGGGTGATGCCTTCACTCCGAAATCCCTTGTCAGTGACACTGCCCTTGTACAGAACATGCTGGCCCTGCGTATTTTCCTGCCCCGCTGCGGAATCACCATTTCCACCCGCGAGGCACCTGACTTCCGTGAAAACATCCTTCCGCTGGGCGTAACCCGCATGTCCGCAGGCGTCTCTACAGAAGTAGGCGGACACACCTGCGAAGAAGAGGAGAAAGTCGGACAGTTCGATATCAGCGATGAACGCAGTGTGGACGAAATGTGCGCGGTGCTCCGTAAACACGGTTACCAGCCTGTCTTCAAAGACTGGCACCCTTTGCAGGAAGCATCGTGAACCGCACAGAACAAGGCATAGCAAAATATCTCGGTGAGGACCGTCTGCGTTACCTGCAAGCGGTCCGCATCGGCATTGCCGGAGCCGGAGGACTGGGTTCCAACTGCGCCATGCATCTTGTCCGCAGCGGATTCAAGCAATTCGTTATTGCCGACTTTGATCGCATCGAGAAATCCAACCTCAACCGCCAATTCTATTTCATGGAACAGGTCGGTACCGACAAAGTTGAAGCCCTCTGTAATAACCTGAAGTCCATCAACCCGGACCTCAGCATCACCGCCCATGCTACCGCTGTCAGCAATGAAAATGTCCATGAGCTGTTCGGCGACTGCGATGTTATCATCGAAGCCTTTGACGGTGCAGCGGCCAAAAAAGCACTGGTTGAAACATTCCTACCCACGGGCAAACTGCTGGTCACGGCTTCAGGAATGGGCGGCACAGGCAATACGGATGAAATCAAGACCCGCAAGGTCCGCGACAACTTCTACATTGTCGGGGACATGAAAACCGAGTGCAATGCCGAGACTCCCCCCCTCTCACCGAGGGTAGCAATCTGCGCTGCCAAACAAGCCGACATTGTTCTCAACCATTACCTGAACAAATTCCAAGAAGCCAAATAGGGACAAAGAATGAGCATCAGAAAAATCACCCGTCAAAACATCCTTGATACAGATATTTACTGCCTTACCGCCCTGAAATTTTCTAAGGATCGTTCCAATATCGAAGTTGTCCGCGAGATGCTTGATAACGGCATCAAGCTGATCCAGTACCGCGAGAAGGAAATCAAGTCCGGTCAGAAATACGAAGAGTGCATGGAAATCCGCCGCATGACCCGCGAAGCAGGGGCTGCATTCATCGTCAATGACGACATCGATCTTGCCATGATGGTCGGCGCGGACGGCATCCATATCGGACAGGAAGATTTTCCGGTACACGCAGTACGCAAGCTAATCGGTGATGAAATGGCTATCGGCCTCTCCACCCACGCTCCCGAAGAAGCACTCGCCGCCGTTGAAGCTGGTGTAGATTACATCGGCGTAGGTCCTATCTTTAAGACTTACACCAAAGATGATGTTGTTGATCCCGTAGGCTTCGAATATCTCGACTGGGTAGTCAAGAATATCAATATTCCCTTCGTAGCTATCGGCGGTATCAAAGAGCACAACATTGCCGAGGTAATGAACCGTGGCGCAAAATGCGTAGCCCTTGTCACCGAAATTGTCGGCGCAGACGATATTGGCGGCATGATCAAAGACCTGCGCTCTGCAATGCCTAAATAAATTTCAAATCGGAACCACTCACACGAAGACACCCCTGAACCGAGAAATAAGTAAGCTCCGGTTCAGGGGTGCGGTGTTGATTAGATTATTGACGTTTTATTAGAAAGGTTGGCCGTTGTTGATGTATGCGACTCCACCATACAAATAATCATTATATGTACCACCTGTATACTGAGCTGTACTGACAAGAGCTTTGGTCATCTGCGGATCATTTGAATTCCATTTAATTACTGCGTACCCCATTGTTCTCATTAAGATTCCAGACTTCGTAAAATTAAAATATCGCGTTGAATAAGCAGGAATGTCAAAGGCTTCATCACCACCTGCTGCTAACTGGTATTGACCCGAGACAATGGTCCACACGTCACCATAAGAAGATACATTATTTCCACTCTGATCATATACATCTACTTTGCATCTTACATCCTGATTTGTAATGTTTGATATGTAAAAACTCGTGTACAAACCTCCTTTAGAACTCCTATAACTTTTCACATGGGGAACGATAGCACTTCCCTGCGCATTAAAACAATCCTGCGCCATTGCCCCACCGCTCATCAGCAGAACCATTGCCATTGCCAATACAATCTTCATTGCTTTTTTCATTATTTCTCCTTTGAATTTAAAATTAATATTTCACACGCCACCCCTAAAATAGAGAAAAAAACTAATTACAAGACTAAAATTTTAAAAATAAAACACCCCTGAACCGAATTATAAGTAAGCTCCGGTTCAGGGGAGCGGTGTTGGATAGGTTATTAGAGTTTAATTAGAAGGGCTGACCGCCGTTTATATCCCGTTCGGTTGCATAATAATTACTAGAACTACCAAGAGAAAATTTATAAATACTTCCTATCAGCGCCCTCCTCAGCTTCGAACTGTTACTCATCCACTCAACAACTGCATGCCCATAAAAAGTCATTGTACCTGACAATAGTGATCCAAACCAAAAAGCACGGGTCGAGTGGGCCGGAATTTCAAAAAGACCGGTTCCTGAAGATACGACAACATGGCCTCCTCCTCCACCAGCAGGTCCAGTCATTACTTGACCAAAATGCGTAATATCATCACCGTTATGATCAAAAACGGTGACCCGACACTGGATTGTCTGATCAGTAATATTAGTTAAAAACATGCGGTTTTGAAAATATCTATATGAGCCACGATACAACACCTCAATTCCAGAAACTAAGGCACTCCCCTGCGGAATAAATGTCTCCTGCGCTATTGCCCCACCGCTCATCAGCAGGACCATTGCCAATGCCAACACAATCTTCATTGCTTTTCTCATTGTTTCTCCTTTGGATTAGAAAGGCTGACCGCCGTTAATATATGCAGTTCCGCCTTTGCCATGATAACTGCTAGATTTAGCAGGAGTCCTTACCCCACCAATAAGTGCTCGCCGAAGAGTTGTGTCAGAAGATTTCCATTCAACCACTGCATACCCCATTACTGCTATTTTTATATGGTCACGACCAAGAGTAAAACACCTTGTGGAATGTGCTGGAATTGCAAATTCACCACTCCCTTTAGAAAGAACGGTCTCAACACCATTACCCCCAGTCACAACAGTTCCCAAATAAGTCACGTCATTACCATTATGGTCGTATACAGTAACCTTACATTGTACATCACTCGATGTAATATTACTCAAATACATACTCGTATATTTCAATAAGTTGCTATCGTTGTATGAATAAACCATATTTGGAACCAGAGCACTGCCCTGCGCATTGAAACTTTCCTGCGCCATAGCCCCACCGCTCATCAGCAGGACCATTGCCACCGCCAATACAATCTTCATTGCTTTTTTCATTATTTCTCCTTACTCGTATAGAATTATGTCTGTAAAAACACAGATTAATTATTTCTTACATAATCCGATATTAATTGTCTAGAAAAAGCCTAGAGTCACAATGTTTAAGCAGAAGAATTGGCCTTTTACAGGTAAGTCAGGCACAGAATACACATTAGGAATATTCGCTAAAACCCGCCCTATTCCTGAATACGGTGGGGTCTACATCCTCGCCTACACACACCCGCGCGGGCACCGTGCGGGATTTAAAGTAAACGTACTCTACATTGGAAAGACGCGGAACTTTCGCAAAGAACTTGAGAATCCACCCCAAGCTGATCGTTTGTGGGAAGGAAACTGGAATTGCATTTATCTGCTGAGAATTGATGAGCCTGAAAGAAGAAAAGAAGTGCTTGCGGATTTAGTTGCAGGCAATGAGATTTCCTGCCAATAAAAAACCGCCACAACCTCACAGACTGCGGCGGCTTATAATTTCAATTCAGTTTATTAATTCTCGCAGGTTACAATCAAAGTCCTGCTGGTCAGCATACGAAAAGAAAACATATCATTCACATACTTCATATTATCTTCTGAAAGATGCTTCTTTTTCTGCTTCATGAAGAAAAGAACTTTACTCAAAGCAAGGACAGGCAAGCATGTCAGCCACTTGCCAAAACTTGATTTCTGAATCTTGTCGGAATGACAATCGATATTTTTGAAATCTTTCTCGGTAAGTGCGTGAACAAGGAAAAAATAATGAATCGGAGAAATGTGACTTCCGGTAGAGTAATGTTCCTCATTCTTCATTGGAATAGGCGCGAACATCTGCTGAAAACCATTCAGGAAATATGAAATCCTTGAATTCATATTAAGAATGTTCGGGGTGGTAAGAATCAGCAATCCACCCGGCTTAAGCACTCTTTTAGCCTCTCCAATAAGGTTTTCATAAGAATCCAGATGCTCAATAACCTCAACGGAAGTTACCAGATCAAAAGAATTATCTTCGTATGGCAGTTTTTCTTTACAAACATTAACTTTTTTAATGGTAATGTCCGTCGGTTCGAAACGCTCAGAATGAAAGTCGCAAGCTTCGGTATCAAGATTACAAGCATCCTTAATCTGCTTGGTAAAACCACCAACCCCAGCCCCAATGTCCAAATGCCTGATTCCAGTCTGTCCAGAAAATCGATCTTTGATTATTTTTGTCAGTGCCCGTCTAATCTGTTTAGTCGCCATATTTCGACCACTCCTATATTTATATTTTTTAAAGCGTCTCTTTTATATAAAGTAGAAGAGCAAGACAACCCCTTTTTAAACATATCAACTTACATACCAAAAGCCGCCGCAACTTCTCAGACTGCGGCGGTTTAGCTTTCAATTCACCAATCCAATTTACAGCACATTCCAAGGAGTCTCAGCCAACGGCAAATAATCCTTTTCCTGTGCGCTGATATCAAGATGCACAAGCCCCAGCGGAGCGACACGCGGGTCCGGCTGGTCGCTGAGTTCGCGGGTATCGATGGTTACGAAATAATGCTTGCAGGATTCGCAGACATCCACACGCTCATTTTTACGTTCATCTGCCTGCAAATAGCGGAGCTTCTCGATATCCTCATTCTCGCACCACGGACAAGTGTTACGCTTAAAACGCCACTCGTGCCCGCAACAGGAACAGTGCAGCCACCGCTGACCGCCATGTGACTTCAGATATGCATTGTCATCACCCGACTTCTTGAGCAAAGCCAGATCAGGAAAAGTACCACAGACCGGACAGTATCCCTTGTGCCAAGCCATGTTTTCGATAGCTTTAGCTGCTTCCGGTTCCATACGGGCCATAAAAGGCTTAAGAGCCATAGTTCCGATGAATGCCAGAGTCTGGTCATCAATCTTCCATTCATCAATCAAGGACCGCAGCAGCTTACCATCTTCATCCCAAAGAGCCTTGGCAAGATCATTAAAATTCTCGACCTCACCTACTGCAACTACAATCTCATCAACCTCTTTGGAAATGGCAGGCAGTCCCTCGGCAACCGCCCCTGCAACCAGCATGAACACTTCGCGATACTTTTCACCAAGGTCAGGCAGTTCCATATCAGACAACAGTGCAACGCCCTGCTCAAAACGAGGTGCATATGCGTCCGGGATTTTATATCCATCCCAGTCAGCAAGCAGGTCATCGGCTTTTTCCAACGCAATTACCAGCGGCCCGAAAGCATCAAAAATATTCTCAAGAGCAGGCATTCTCTTACGCAAAGCAAGAAGCCCAGCCTGAACGTCACGTTTTTTCTTATTCTTATCCATTAATAATGCTCCAGAAATATTTGATGCGCTACGCGCTATTTATCAAAATATTTCGCCTCCGGCGGCTTAAACCCTTTAAAAAGGGTTTAAGAATCCCAAACTTTTTTAATAAGCTTCGCATCCGGTAACGAAAGACTGTAGAAATTTGTTTTATTTTAATTCAACCCCATTCCATCATCCCCAACGGCGAAGCCCTACTAAAAAATTTTGAAGGGATGGGGTCTGGGGAAGGGAAACTTTTCCCAAAAGTTTTCCTTCCCCAGCCGCCGGAGGCAACTAATTATCCAAACATGCGTTTTGCAGGCTTGGCGAGATTAGCGAGGAACTCTTTGCGGGTTACGCCTTTGCCGACGCCGGAAGCGTCTGCGGTAACGTACTCATAATAGAGTTCAGGTTTATCCTGCACCAGATAGATGACGTTGACTTCGTCAGCATCGATTATTTCTGCGTTAGGATAATCTTTCTTGACCCGCTCAAGAGCTTTTTCAGCCAGAGCGACCATTTCTTCGCGTTCACCGAAGTTCATGGTGCCGGTGGGACAAGTCTTGACGCATACAGGCACGAGTCCGGCCTGCTGGCGATCAATACACATGTCGCACTTGGTCAACATTCCGGAACCGGTATTACGGCGCGGAATGTTGTAGGGACACGCTTCGGTTATTTCCTGACACTCGTCAGCAGCAAGGCGCTTGGTCTGATCGGTAAAGATAACCGCTCCGGTATCTTCGTCCTTGATGACCGCGCCGGTGACGTATGCATCAGCAATGTCCTTACAGGGAGGCACATCGCAATGGCGGCACTGATCGGGGAAGAAATACCACTCGACCTTGCCGTTGATGCGGTGCTCGCTGAAGCGGACCAATTTATAGTTAAAGGGGTTCAAGTCCGGCGGGTTCTGATGAGAACCGCGCTGCTTGGTTTCTACTGCGGGCAGATCGTGCCATTCCTTACAGGCAACCTGGCAACCGCGGCAAGCCGTACATCTGGAGGTATCTACAAATAATGCTTTAGGCATGTTTTACTCCTTGGTTGCAGGTTACTCGTCAATCTCGGTGAGCTTTTTCGCTTTGCGAACGTTCACCAGACAGGCCTTGTACTCGGGAATGGTAGTGTTGGGATCACCTACAGCCGGGGTGAGACGGTTGGTGGCATCACCACAACCTTTACTGGTCCAGCCGAAGCAGAAAGGCATACCGATTTCATGAACGGTCTCACCTTTGATTTCAAACGGGGTCATACGCACAGTAACCATGGCAATGGCTTCAACTTTGCCGCGGATACTTTCAACGATAACCGGATCACCGTTTTCAATACCCTTTTCCTTGGCCAACTCGGGGCTCATTTCCACATAAAGCTGCGGTTCAGCTTCCAGAAGCACAGGAGTGTTTCTGGTATCACCGCCACCACACCAGTGTTCAGTCAAGCTGTAAGTGGTAAGGACGATGGGGAAACGCTCATCAGCGGGCTTGGCAAGCTTATCCATATCACTGAACACACGCTTGTAAACCGGACTGCTAAGCTGACGTGAGAAGGGATGACTCTTAATGGGAGTTTCCACCGGTTCGTAATGATCGGGGAAAGGACCGTCCTGCAAGCCGGGACCGTAAAGCTGTCCGTGACCTTCCTTACGCATGATGAAGGGATAGCGGCCCTTACCGGTTGCGTTCGGCGGCCATCCGCCATCAGGAATATCGCCTTCCCACTTGGAACCGTTCCATTCGATAACGGCCTTCTGCGGTGCCCAAGGCTTACCGTTGGCATCGACAGATGCACGGTTGTAGAGGATACGGCGGTTAACAGGCCAGCACCATGCATAGTTGGGGTAGAGATTAATCTTAGCCTGCATGGGGGTCTGTTCCAGACTGCGGCGTTTAGCCTTGTTTCCACCCTCTTCAGTGTAACTGCCTGCATACAGCCAGTTGAAGGAAGAAGTTGAGCCGTCATCAGCAAGAGCTACGAAGGAAGGTACCTGCTGGCCCTTTTTGTACTTCTTGCCCTTGAATTCCACATCCTTGGTGAAACGGCCGTTGATACGCTGAGCCATGTCTTCGGCATCGTAGTAGGCAGGCCAATCAAGGGTGAGCAGAGGTTCGGGGTAAGCACCGTTCTCTTTGTTGTAGAGACGGCGTACGTGGTTGATAATGTCCACATACATTTCACCCATGCTCTTGGATTCGCCCATGGGACGGCAAGCTTCATAGTGCCAGAGCAACCAGCGGCCACTGTTGGATATGGAACCGGCTTTTTCCGCACGCTGGGCGGAAGGCAGCAGGAATACCTCTGTCTTGTTCTGGGTAGGATCAACGCCGGGACGGTGCCAGTTCTCGGAAGTCTCGGTGTGGTGAATCTCACCCACAACCAGCCAATCGAGGTTATCAAGAGCCTTACGGGTCTTGTTGGAGTTAGGCACACTCATGGCCGGGTTGGTTCCGAATGCGAACCCACCCTTGATCTCACCTTTGTACATGCGGTCGAAGATGTAGATGTATGAGTAGTCTTCACCATCATCCGCCTTGGGCAACATCTGGTAACCGAAGCCATTGTCTGCGGTAGCATTATCGCCGCGCCAGGCCTTGAGCAGTGAGGCCATGTACTTGGGCTTATGCTGCCACCAGTTGGCACTTTCGGGATCGTGGGAAATCGGAGTGGTTTTCTCCACGTAATCTTCATAAGATCCCATGTTGGCTTTAGGCACAGGCAGGTAACCCGGCAGGATATGCCAGAGAATACAGTGGTCAGTTGACCCCTGTACGTTAGGCTCACCACGCAGGGCGTTGATACCGCCGCCGGCTACACCGATGTTACCGAGCAGGAGCTGCAATATGGCGCTGGAACGGATGTTCTGCACACCAACAGTATGCTGGGTCCAGCCCAGTGCGTACATGATAGTACCGGCTTTATCTTTCTTACCTGTGGAAGCGTATTCCTTGTAGACCCGAATCAGGTTGTCTTTGGAAACACCTGTGGTCTTGGAAACGTTGGACATGGAATAGCGTGAATAGTGCTTCTTGAGCAGCTGGAATACACAGCGGGGATGCTTCAAGGATTCATCACGCTTGGGTACGCCGTCTTTATCAAGTTCAAAAGCCCATTTGGATTTGTCATATTTGCGGGCTTTCTTATCGTAACCGGAGAACAGTCCTTTAGTGAACTTGAAATCCTTACCGACGATGAAAGCAGCGTTGGTATAATTGGCAACGTATTCCTTGAAGAACAGGTTGTTCTCCAGAACATAGTTGATCATACCGCCCATGAAGGCAATATCAGTTCCCGATCTCAAGGGGACGTGGAAGTCACACCTTGCGGAAGTACGGGAGAATTTGGGGTCAACATGCATAACCGAGGCGCCTTTGTCCTTGGCCCGCAATACCCATTTAAAGGAGATAGGATGGTGCTCTGCTGCATTACTACCGATGATAAGAACGGAGTCCGCGTTTTCAATATCGCACCAATGGTTGGTCATCGCACCGCGCCCGAACGACTCTGCCAGAGCCGCAACTGTTGCGCTGTGTCAGATACGTGCCTGGTGATCAAAATGCACCAGGCCGAGGCCGCGTACACCCTGATGGACGACTGCACACTCCTCGTTATCCATCTGTGATGTACCAAGATGGAAAATTGATTCTACACGGTTGACTTCCTGCCCCTTGGCATTGAAGCGCTTGAAGTCGGCATCACGTGTTTCCTTTACACGCCGGGCAATGCGGTCAAGCACGAAATCCCAGCTCTTTTCTTCCCATTTAGTGCTGTAGGGAGCACGATACAGGGGTTTCTCAATGCGGTGGTGGCTGTTATGCATGGCGAGCATAGCCGCACCCTTAGCACAGAGAGCACCTTCACTGACCGGGTAATCCGGATCACCTTCAGTGCTTACAATCTTTCCGTCTTTGACATGGGCGATGAAATGGCAGCTGACCGAACAGAACGGACAGATGGAGATCACTTCTTTCGCACCCTTGATCTTCAACCCGGCAGCATAAGCCTGCGTAGGGGAAAGATCGAGTCCCAGCTGGCTCATACCGATACTTGCGACACCAACGCCCGCAAGTTTCATGAACCCTCGCCGTGAAATGTTCATGAGATCCTCCTCAGTTTAAATCAGGCTCACAAAACCGCGTAAATGCCTGACAATTACTTTGATGATCCCATAGAATCTTAAGCGTGAAATAAAGTCAATAATTCGAATATGTTAGATTTAGCACATATGAGGTGATTTAGAATGAAATTTGACCATTCACTAAGCTACGGATATACCATTCTCAAGATGTCATAAAATCATAAACTGAAACCAAAATAGACAACAAATAATCCAACATGCCCAGCAAACAGATCGTAATAATTGCAGGCCCTAACGGTGCTGGTAAAACAACCTTTGTTGACCAGTTCCTGCCAAGCCTGTTCGAGACTCCACTTTTCGTCAACGCCGATAAAATTGCCAGTGGATTAGCCCCCTTTTCTCCTGAATCGGAAGCCATTCAAGCTGGCAAACTAATGCTGAAACAGATCGACAAGTACGTTACAGAAGGACTCAGTTTCTCGCTGGAAACAACTCTATCTGGAAAGGGATATCTCAGGAAGATCCCTAAATGGCAGAGCCAAGAATACAAAGTAGCCCTAGTCTTCCTATCACTGGAAAATGAGCAAGCTGCAATAGATCGTGTAGCCTACCGGGTATCGCAGGGTGGGCACAATATCCCAGTGGATGTCATCAAAAGACGCTTCCACAATGGATTAAGCAATTTTCAAATATACAAAAAGCTTGTGGATGAATGGTTTCTGTTCGATAATATGGAAACAGGGCCACACCTGATCGACTTTGGAGGAAAGATAAATGACTAAAGATAACAACAATGAAATGCTGACCTTAATTGAAAAAGCATTAAAACGTTCAGCACTGAAAGCACGAGAAACCGCCCTCCAAACTAACACACCTATTGTTGTCAAAGTCGATGGTAAAGTTCAGCATGTAAAAGTAACTAAGCAAGACATAGAAGAGTATCGAGAATCGATTAAGGATGCTTTGTAACTATTACAAGCATATGGATATGAGGATTTGGTCATAAGATCCACCTCAGCTTAAATCTGGCTCACAAGACATTTCACTAAAAAAAGGATCATCCAACCGAACGGCAGGATGATCCTTATACTTTGTGCATTCAAAAGCGGCACGACGAATTGTGCTACTCTCGTAAAAACAATTATCTCAAGAAGGAGATCTCAAATTCAGGTGGATTCAAGACCTGTTTTTTTACTGTGCACTGGTCAATAGTGCGCATGAGAGGCTTTTCGTACTTCTCAGGAAAATCTTTCGGAAGAGTGACTTCATAATTCACTTTAGCAACCCGCATTCCATTCTGTTCCGGATCGGATTCACAAACTAAGCGGATTCCGAATCCATCGGTAGAAAGATTTTTGCTCTCAAAAAAACGCTTGGCATACACACCAGCACAACAAGCCAGAGAAGAAAAGAAGAGTTCAAAGGGAGTCTGAGCTTCATCCGCACCGCCATGATCAGCCGGAACATCAGTCAAAACTTCATGCTCACGTATCTTCGCTGAGATTTGCATCCCGTCTTTGAAAGTCAAATCAACCACTGTATTCATAATACTCTCCTATTTTAGAATGAATTAAGACAAAGTATGTACTTGTTTTTTGGAGTCAAGATCTAACCGTACAAATACTATTTTTACTGAAACAGCTTGCCTATCAGAGATTAATCAACACCAAACGGCGGACTCAAATACACCATAGGCACAAAGTGAATCTGCTCGGCCGCTTGCTGAGATGCAGCAGAATTTGATGAGTTTATTACTGGTTTGCGGGAGAGTGTTAGTGTGGGGGGCGAAAAATACGCTGATTTGAATTGACTGGATCGTAGTTTTTAAGATGGATTTTAGATGAAGCGGTCCTGAGTTGACTAACTCAGGACCGCTTTTAGATTCGAGGATTAATTAAGATAATATTGCTGATTTATTTCTTTTATATTAATATTTTTAAAATAACAAACCAACTTTTTGCGAACAGAGCTCGATATGATTTTATACAAATATTTCAGCTGTGAGGGAAAGAACGAAGAAGAAAAGCGCGCATGTTTTTTAAATTTTTTAAAAAAACCATACTTAAGATTCACCCCTCCCAAATACTTCAATGATCCTTTTGAAGCCAGACCAACCTCCTCCGTTTTAGGGTCGTCGTATGTAGCCAAAAGCCATAAACATTTCTATGAAGGCATATACAGAACTCAATACAATGTACTATGCCTAACTCGCTCTCCATTAAACAAGCTTATGTGGGCTCATTATGCACAGGATCACACAGGATATGTTTTAGGAATCAATGTTAACCATGAAGTTTTTTCAAATCACAAGACATGTACCATACCTGTTCAATTTGGCAATGTAATATATACCACCACTAGACCAACTAATACATTAATAAATAACACCAAAAATCCATACCAAACAATTTATAGAAACTACTCTTTAGACAATGCAGAGCACATATCAAGATGCTTTCTGTATAAATCACTAGACTGGGCATACGAAGAAGAAGTCAGAATTGTTAAATACTTTGGAGACTACGGCACATATCCCGGAGATACAAACGAATCAATTATCGAGCTAAAAAAATACTTTGATACCCCAACAATTAATGGCTCTAAAATGTTTGATCTCAAGATCAAAAAAAATTGGATTAAAGAGATATACATTGGCGCCAACAATTCAGTTGTGCAAGAAAACATCATAGAAGATGTAAGCAAGGATCTGGATGGATGCAAATTATACAAATGCCATCTCAATGACTATGAATGGAATTTAAGATGTGAAGAAATTAGACTCTCCCAAAGGATTTGACTAAATAAATTAAACTTCAATTTTATCCTCACCGATTCACTCCCCCATAGACACAAATCCCCCACAATGGCAGAATAGCACCTAAAACCATACTACCCTGCCACCATAACCAATAGGGGGATTACCTATGGGCCAGACAGTTATCCAGCATTTGCTTGAACGGCTGAAAGAAATCGGAATAACGGATATTTTCGGGGTTCCGGGCGATTATTCCTTCCCGGTTAATGATGCCTTCTGCACAGATTCGGACTTCAACTGGATCGGCTGCTGCAACGAACTCAACGCCGCCTACGCCGCAGACGGCTACGCCCGTATCAAAGGTAAATCCGCTGTCTGCACGACCTATGGCGTTGGCGAACTGAGCGCCATTAATGGTATTGCCGGATGCTATGCCGAGAACTTGCCTGTCTTCCATATTGTGGGCATTCCCAAATGCTCGGTGCAGCGCAACGGCAACCTTATCCACCATTCACTTGGTAACGGTGAATTCGACCTCTTTTATAAAATGACCCAGCCTGTGGTCTGCGCCAGTACCATCCTTACTGCCGAAAATACCGTGGCAGAAGTGGAACGCTGCATTAACGCCGCGCTGACCAAAAAACAGCCCGTCTATATTGCGGTGCCTGCAGATGAAGCGCTCAAGGAACTGGGCTGCACCAAGCCGCATACCCTGCCCTTGCCTGTCAGCGATCAGGACACCCTTGATACGGTCATTCCTTTGATAATCGAAAGGCTGGAGAAAGCTGAAAGTGCCATCGCTATGGTTGGTGCTCTTATCGGTCGCTATGAGCTGCACGAACCCATGCTGGAATTCATCGATAAATCCAGCATCCCCTTTACTTCCATGTTCATGGCCAAGGGAACGCTCTCCGAAACGCATCCCAATTTTATCGGGGTCTATAACGGGCGCATTCTTGATGAAAAGGTACAACAAACCGTTGAATCAGCTGATCTGGTGGTCAGCTTCGGTACTATCCGCTCAGACATCAACACCGGGGCGTTTACCGTAAATATCAGGCCGAATCATGAAATCAAAATCCATCCTGACCGTGTCTGCATCGGGCATGCGGTTTACCATAATGTGCTGCTGGAAGACGTGTTGCACGAACTGTCAGCTCGTATCGGGAACCTATCCCTGCCAATCCCCATGACTCCGCAGGGACTCGGTGAACCTGTGGGGGCAGCGGATGATGAGATCACTGCGGACTCGCTTTACCCGCGCATCGAACGCTTTTTCGCGGCGAATGACATCATCATGGGTGAGACCGGAACGCCTTCAATGGGTCTGGTCAATGCCCGCCTGCCTAAGGATGCGGTCTTCTTCAACCAAACTCTCTGGGGCTCCATCGGCTGGGGTACTCCGGCAGCTTTCGGAGCAGCACTTGCCGCTCCTGATCGCCGAACTTTGCTGATCACCGGGGAAGGTGCACACCAGATGACCGTACAGGAAATCTGCCAGTTTGCACGCTTCAAGCTCAAGCCCATAATCATCTGCGTGAATAATGACGGCTATCTAATTGAGCGGCTGCTCTGCGAAGATCCCTACATATATTATAATGATCTGGCCCAGTGGAATTACAGCAAACTGCCTGAGGCTCTCGGTATGGACGGCTGGTTCAGCGCAAAGGTGACCACCAACCGCGAATTGGACGAGGCATTGCAAAAAGCCGCTGCTGCTGACAACGGATGCTACATAGAAGTGGTGACCGGAATGATGGAAAGCCCGAAGATGGGGCGAGTTCTGAACGAGATTGTTGTAAAAGGACCGGGCTGGAAGGCTTAATTTTAATAGCTGATACCTAACCCATAAGAAAGGGCCGTACATGTTGATTCATGTACGGCCTTTGTTCAGTTCTTGACTCTTAACTTTCCCCAAAGCTCTTGGACTTCCAAGGAAAAATTTCCTCTGCCCTTGCGCGGGCATCCTGCTCAACCTTGTTAAACCACTCTAGGTACTTGTCGCGCACAAGACGTCCGGCCTCGGTCAGACGGTAACCGCTGCGCCTGCTGCCTGCCCGTTCCATGAGCTGGAATCCCAGAACATGCTCGGTCTGTTTGATCTTACCCCAAGCAGCGCGGTAGGACATGCCCAGCTCTTCGGATGCTTTTTTAAGCGATCCGCAGGTTTCAATCTTATCCAGCAGAAGCAGTCTGCCGTAACCGAAGAACACCCCCTCGCCTCCCTCCAGCCAGAGATGCAGCCGGATTGTTGGATTGTGGGTATCCATCTGGACCAAAGCCGCGGTTGAACCCAATTCGGGCGGGTCGATGTTCTTGTTCATACTCGCCTCCTATTTTCCAAAAGGACATTTGGGGAAAGTGCAAACCTTGCATTCCATACAGTATCCGCCGTCAGCTAGTGCAGCGAGATCACTGCGGGTGATATCCTGCCCTGCAATCACCTTGGGAAGTACAAGGTCCAAGCTGGTTGTCTTGAAAAAAAGTGCACAGGCCGGAACACCGATAACCCTTGCTTTGCCAGCCTTAGCTAACAGCAACATAGTGCCGGGGAGTACCGGAGCACCATAAAGGAGGTCGGATACTCCGGCATCCACCAGGCCGTGGCGAGTCACGTCATCAGGATCAACAGACATTCCGGCGGTTGTGATGAGCAGGTCACAACCTTCTTTCATGAGAAAAAGGGCCGCGTCGCGGATTTCTTCACGATTGTCCGGTTTGATGACAGAGCGGACAACTTCGCAGCCCAATGCCTGCACCTTTGCGGTGATGACAGACTCAAATTTATCGTCGATCAGGCCGTTGAAAACCTCATCCCCGGTAATGAGGATGCCGACCTTCTTACGTTGTAAGGGAAGAACCTTGAACAGCGGATCGCCATTCAGCGCAGAAACAGCGCGGGAAAAATTCTCGCGGGAAAGGTAGAGAGGGATGGCCCGTGTTCCGGCAATACGTGTGCCTTCTTTGACCAGAGTACCACTCTTACGGGCCGCAACCATCACATCTGGAACGAGGTTAAAACGGTTCATCATTTCAAGATCACTGACCAGAATCCCGTCATGTTCGGCGAGCAGGGTGACCTTGCCTTCCTTGGGCTCGCCGTCGGGACAGATTCCGTCCCCGGCCATTATGCGACCGAATGTCCGGGCAGCCTCGTTCTCGTGTACCCACTCCCCTTCGGGAATATCGCCTTCATCCACATAAATGTGGTTCTTGCCGATCATCTGTAATCTACAAATATCGTGGGCAGTGAAATCATGGTCCTTGCGGAATTCCGGCCCCTTGCTTTCTCCGGGAACAATGCGGGTCATGTCGTGAACTGCGGTCTTGCCTTCAGCTTCATCCACCGGGACAACTTTGAGTCCTTCAGGCAGCTTAGCTGTGGAAGCCTTGAGTCCGGCATCGCGACTGGCGTACGGACTTTCTCCCTGACAGCTTCTACAGATAGCCCCGAAAGAACCGGGATACGCATCGCCGCATATGGGACAGGTAGTGATTCCACCCTTGCTGCGCTTGATCATCGCTTCCGGTTTGATCTGCACAGCCTCGATGGAACAGAAAGAGGCTCCGGCTTGGCGGATTTCGGCATGAAGCTTTACTGAATCCTGTTCATGCTTTGGACGTCTTTTAAAAAACCATGATTCAGTTTCCGGCCAGTCTTTAAGCTTCTCGGGGTCTACCCGGATACGAACACCCTCGCCAGTGTACTTATCGTAGAGAGACAGGGCATAGACCCCGAGATTCTTAACTCGCAACCAGCCGTTTCCTGTACTGCACAATGTCAGCATCTGCACTGCATCAGGCAGACACCACGAAGTTTCGGAAATGGCATCGAAAAGTGTACCTTCAGGAAGATGCTTGCGGGCCTCCTCCATCATATAGCCACCGAGAATGAGTCCCGGTGCAGGGCTGCCGTGAAATCTACGGGCAGCTTCAATAAATTCATCATATGTATACGGACCTATGGAATCATCGCGGACCGGGGTATTTTCCTGACAAATAGAGGCTTCAAGATTCATATTCTCTCCATATTTCTAAAAACTTAATTATGCCGTATAGGGCACAATTAAAGAAAGCAGGAGCGAACTTCAAAAGAGGTGGGATTGAGTACGGTTTGGAACAAATTTATCTTTACTAAACATATCAATGTATTAGATATAATATTTCATACTTTAACAGTAGGACAAAGCCTTTAATTTATAGTTCTAATCAAATAAATATGTACCAAATATATCGAACTAACCTATTAATCATAAAGATTTTTCCGGTCCATAATACTGAAGAACCCATATATGTTAAAATAAACAAGTACAAAATAATTACTGCCTGCATATAAACCCCAGAAAAATATTTATGTGACCAAAAACAGATGGAGACGTAAGATATAATAAAAGAAATTTAAGCATTTATTCTTGAAAAGGATCAATAGGTTGCCATATAAAACCATCTTTATTCCGTATAACCTTGCCTGCACATGAACCGTGAAAATGAGATGGAAACAACACGGCCCCACTTTCAGCTGCATAATGCAAGACCTGCTGTCTAGATTTACGAGCTAATTTGGAATCATAACAGAAAACGGAATTCCAATCAGGACGAATAACCTGAATTGGATTGTGCATGGTATCACCGACAAAAATAGCTTCTTGCGCATCTGAATGCAGAGAGATTACCATATGCCCAGAACTGTGACCGGGGGTTGCTTTAAATGAAAAAGCTTCAAACGGTTTTCCGCCTTCATCTTTAATTAATACAGCTTGACCAGACTCAATCACAGGAAGCACACTATCTTCGAAAACGACTCGTCGCGAAGCTCCTTCCGGAGTAGAAAAAAAGGACAATTCCTTTTCAGAAAAGACATATGTGGCATTGGGAAAGGTTGGAATCCAATGCCCATCTCTACATACTGTGTTCCACCCAACATGGTCGGCATGTAAGTGAGTAAGTAAAACAAAATCTATTTGTTCAGGGATTATGCCAACAGCCTTGAGCCTATGCAGAAATGAAGTATTTAAATTGTGAAAAGCAGCATTAAACTCACGTATCTTCCCGTTGCCGATTCCTGTATCAATAAGAAGAACTCGGCCTTCTAACTCCACCAGCCATGAATGTACACTTAGTACAATATTCTCAGATATGTTCCCTTCCAAACTTCTTTGTTCCAACGCTATTTTCTCAATACCGTCTTGCCCACCCCATTCAGGGATAAGATGATCAAGAGTCATGGTTGTAATCAAAGTTTCTTCAATACGTGTAATTCGTGCAGACCCAACTAAATACTGTTCTATTTCCATTATTGCCTCTCAAAATTATACACCGCAAAACGGCGATTTACCGTAAATGCTTAGAGCAGACAAAGGATGCAGTATATAAACTATTCCGTCTAATTGATTAAGTGTATTGATTTAATACCTACAAATTATCAGAAGCCTCCATTTCGATGATTCGCCTTTGAAGGCTTTCAACAAAAAGACTCAAGACAGGATTACAGAACTCAAAACCATGTACGAATTTCAAATCAAGTGGAACTAGCAGATCTTTAGGTTTTACAAAACGTACCAAAGGTGGAGGCCGATCTGTATTGGCAGAATTAACAATAGCCGCACCTATTCCTGCGGATACCAAGCTGAGTATAGCCCCTTCTCCATTTGCTTCTTGAACAAAGTTGGGAGAAAATCCTTGAGCACTGCAAGCCCCCATTATTTTATCATAATATGCCGGGTACTCTGAGCGAGGAAAACCAACAAACGGAAGTTCTTTAAAATCATTCAAGTGAGGAAATGGATCATCAGGTATCTCCCATTTTGCTGGCAAAGCGACAACAACCCCACCAGATCGAACAGAATAGGCAGTAAAACTTTGGGCGAGGATGTCAAATGGATAGACAAAACCACCATCAAGTTCACCGCTTTCAATCAGGTTAAGCTGTTGCGGTGTATTGATGGGCAAAAGCTCCATATGTACTGAAGGGTTGGATGTATTAAAGTCTTGTAAGACTTCCGGGACAATGCCCTTCCATGCAGCCACTTCCAAATAACCAATCCGAAGGCGTCCACTTTCTCCTGTAGCTACACGCTTGGCTATCTCTTTAGCAGCTTCAAGCTGAAAAAATAGAGACTTAATTTCGTCTTGATAAACACGTCCAGCTTCATTTAAGCGCAACCCTCTTGGCAAACGGTCAAAAAGAAGTACACCAAGCTCTTCCTCAAGATCTTGGATCTGTCGCGACACTGTCGGCTGGCTAATGTGTAATATTTCTGAGGCCTTACGAACATTCTCGGTCTGTGCAACCTTTAAAAAATAACGAAGATGTCGAAGTTCCATGCATTACTCCTATGAGACGTAATCAATATTACACAAAGAGAAATACTTTCTTGTCAATCCTAAAAACAACACACGAAGGACTGAATCGTTTGATCTCAAAAAACAGACCCCATTTAAGCTAAATTTACTTGGACGCTCCAAAAGAAGAATCACAAAACCCAATCACAACCCAACCAAATCATTTTAAAAACCAATTGGACGCAGCTGAAGTTCTGTGCTCATTTAGCTCCGAAAATTATGGTACCCCATATAAATGAACAATCATTCACTTTTAAAAAGGATGTAGCCGTGAACTTGAAGCCGTTCATTTCTTTTTCTGAATATAGTCTGGCAGAGCTTGAAGACTGGAAAGACCAAGGGAAAAAAGTTGCCGGGGTCTACTGTATTTATGCTCCTGATGAACTTATCCGCGCAGCAGGAGTTGCTCCGGTTAGTCTTTGCGGAAAAAAACAGGCACCAATTAAGGAAGCTGAACGGGAACTTCCGGCCAGTTTATGTCCACTCATCAAATCCAGCTACGGCTATGCCGCGACAGATACCTGCCCATTTTTCGGCTTCTCAGACATCATTGTCGCCGAGACCACCTGTGACGGCAAAAAGAAAATGTATGAGCTGATGAAAGCCATAAAACCGCTTCATCTCATGCAACTTCCGCATACCCAGAAAGGGGAAGCTCCCTTCCAATACTGGCTGGCATCCCTCCATGAACTTGAAGATTTTCTCGTTAAATATTCCGGCGTAGAAGTTACCGAAGAAGCTCTGCACGCTGAAATCGTTCTGCAAAACAAAATCCGCAAGGAACTCTACGAACTGTTGGTTCTTTGCGCGGACAGACGCTCCCCGCTTACCGCCCGCGACATGCTCGCAGTGCAGGAAAGCAAAAGCTTCGCAGTGCATCCTGAAAATTATCTGCAAAAATTACAGACCCTGCGTACTGAGGTTGATGAATATCTGAACCGCCCGAACCTGCCGGAAAAGAAAGGCGTGCGCATAATGCTGACCGGATGCCCGGTAGGTAAAGGATCTGAAAAAGCGATTACCATCACCGAAGAACTGGGTGCACACGTGGTCTGCATGGAGAACTGTTCCGGGCTTAAGGGACTGACTCTTCAGGTGGATGAGACAGGAAATCCCTACGAAGCAATCGCCCGTCGTTACCTACAGGTTCCCTGCTCCTGCATGAGCCCCAACCCCGGCAGACTGGATTCCATCAAAGAGATGGTCAAAACCTTTGAAATAGACGCAATTATCGATCTCACGTGGCTGGGATGTCATACCTACAATGCAGAATCCACTGTTCTGCGTAATTTCGTGGAGGACGAAATAGGTCTGCCATTCCTGCACATTGAGACCGACTATTCCGAATCAGACATTGAGCAACTACGGACCCGTATTGAGGCGTTTGTAGAGCTTGCTGAATAAACAATTCAAGGAGACAAGGATGAACTTTAAAGCATTTTTCAACAAAGGATTTGTAATCCTCGCGGCATTTCTGCTGGCATGCAGCTTCAGCGCAGGAGCTGCGCATGCTGCGAAGAGCAAACTTCCCAGCCTGTACATGGGTTACATTTTCACCACCCATCACACCCCGATCATGGTGGCGGCAATCAAGGGTAAGGAATTTCAGAAGTCCGGCGCATATCTGGAAGAAATGGTTCCCAAGCAGAAATTCAGACTCATGAACGCTGAAGGTAAGCCTTTGGCTGTAATCAACCTGATTGTATCCAAAAGCGGTTCCGAAACATCCACCCTGTTCGCCATGAACCGTCTGGACCTCGGCCTTGCTTCCAGCACCGCTTTCATGAGCGGCATCGACAAAGGGACCAAAATGAAAATCGTCTGTCCCCTGCACGTGGACGGTATGAGCATGGTTTTCCCGGAAGGCAGCAAAGTCAACGGATACGATGACGTAGCCGCCGCAATCAAAGCATCCAAAACACCTTTCAAAATCGGTTACCACTCCCCCACCAGTGCACCGCGCATCGCCTTTGAAGGAGCTCTGTACAATGCCGGATTCAAAGTTACCGGCAACCCCAACGATGCAGAAGCCGACATCCTCATGGTTGACCTCAAGTCCACCTCCAACCTTATTCCGGCACTGCTCAGCAAGCAGGTTGACTGCTGGGTCGGACCTGCTCCGCATCCCGTTGTTGCCGAGCACAAGCACGTTGGTCACATCGGTCTTGATTCCCGCGATCTGCCTCCGGCAGGTGCATGGACTGATTTCCCCTGCTGCGTGATGGGTGCCAGCGAACAGATCATCGCCAATCAGCCTGAAGTTGTGCAAGCCATGACCGATCTCATGACCGCTGCTTCCAAGTGGAGCAACAACAATAAAAAAGAAACTGCTGCTATCTCCGCAAAATGGATCGGAGTTCCTGCTGAAGCGGTTGAGAAATCCACTATCATCTACACCACTGATCCTACCGAAAACTGGATCAAAGGTGAGGCGAAGTTTATCGCCATGCTTAACAACATGAATAAGTTCAAAGGCAAAATGAAAGACGCGGATATCACTGCCGCCAAGCCCATTTTGTTCGATTTCTCTTTTGTAGAAAAAAGCTTGAAGAAATAAGATGCCTCCGGCGGCTGGGGAAAGGAAAACTTTTGCAAAAGTTTTCCCTTCCCCAGACCCCATCCTTTTCAAAACCTTTTAGTATGCTTCGCATGTAGCGCGCTAAGACGGTCTTTCCATATGAAAACACGTGCTTTGTCACTTACAATTCCTGTTATGGCTCCGGCTTTGCTGGCTGTGGTCTGGATCGGCCTTGCCAGCGAGATCGGCAATCAGGTCATTCTGCCCGGCATAGAGCAGGTCGGTCATATCGTATTCAATCCCACGGAAGACCTGATCAGCATGGGGTCTTTAGCTGGCAATGTGCTGGTCAGCCTTGTGCGGGTAATCATGGGATATACTTTGGCGGCTGCTGTAGCCATCCCGCTTGGGGTGGTCATGGGATATTACGGGGTGGTGTTTAAATTTTTCAACGGCTTCCTGAACCTGTTCCGGCCCATCCCGCCCTTGGCGTGGGTTCCGCTGGTCATGGCATGGTTCGGAATTTCCAGCCTTGCGACACTAAGCGGTGTGGAAACAGGTCAGCTGTATATCTATCTGGACAACATCAAATTCTCCATGCTGTTCATTATCTTCATCGGAGCATTCTACCCCATCCTGACCTCGACCATTCACGGAGTGCGTAACGTTAATAAAACGCTGATTGATTCCGCGCGGGTTCTCGGTGCAAATGAACGACAGATTTTCCGCAAAGTCCTGATCCCGGCGGCAATGCCTTCCATCATTACCGGAATGCGCATCGGGCTGGGTATTGCATGGATGTGCCTTGTTTCCGCTGAGATGCTTCCCGGATCACTTTCCGGCATCGGCTATATGATCACCCATGCCTTCACGCTGGCCTCCACAGATATCGTCATTGCCGGAATGATTTCCATCGGCGCGGTAGGAGCTGCAATGGATGCGGTATTCCGCCACATTGAGCACAAACACTTTTCATGGCGCAGGCAGGCGGGCTAAATGAATCAAAAAAGAGAACAAGTCATAGAGATTAACAGACTGAGCAAAGAATACACCACCGGAACAGGAAATACAGTTCTGGCTGTAGACGGTGTCAGCCTGCAAATTCCCCGCAATTCCTTTACCTGCATAGTCGGGCCTTCCGGCTGTGGTAAATCAACCATTTTGCGCATAGCTGCGGGGCTGGAAAAAAGTTCTTCCGGCACTGTCCATTACAATGGAACTTCGGTCAGCAAGCCTTGTGCGGAAATCGGTCTTGTCTTTCAGGAATACTCGCTATTCCCGTGGCTGAGTGTGCTCGATAATGTTGCTGCGGGACCGGAATTTGCCGGAGTTGATAAGGATAAGCGGTACGAAGATGCCCAGCGGTACATCCGTATGGTCAACATGATAGATTTCAAAGATGCCTACCCCCATGAGCTCTCAGGCGGCATGCGTCAAAGGGTTGCCATTGCCCGTGCCCTTGCCAATGAACCGGATGTCCTGCTCATGGATGAACCATTCGGAGCGCTGGATGCCCATACCCGTATCCTGCTGCAGAAAGAACTTCTTAAAGTCTGGGAAATGACCCGAAAAACAATTGTGCTGGTCACCCACTCTGTTGATGAAGCTGTATACTTGGCAGATCGTATAGTGATAATGTCCAGCCGTCCGGGACGGATACGTAAAATGCTTGAAGTGGACATGGAGCGCCCCCGCAGCAGAGCCATGCCTGAGTTCGGCGAATTGACTGATTATATTTTAAAAGAGCTGGAGCATTAACTTAAACATTGATTTTTATCCCCTCGCCCCATAGTAAGGCCGAAAAAGCAAATCAAACTTCTGGTCATCAGGGATAAATAATTATGCAAATCTGGGTCGACGCTGATGCCTGTCCTAAGGCAGTAAAAGAAATACTTTTCAAAACCGCCATGCGCCGGGAAGTAAAACTTACCCTTGTGGCCAACCAGTATATGAATATACCCACATCCCCTTTCATTGATACAATCAAGGTCGGTGCAGGATTCGATGTGGCTGATAATGAAATCGTTAAGCTGTGCAATGCCGGAGATCTGGTTATTACCGCAGACATCCCGCTGGCGGACAAAATTGTTGAGAAAGGAGCAACTGGTTTAAACCCACGCGGAGAGCTTTACACCGAAGACAACATCAAGGGCATACTGAGCATGCGCAATCTTATGGAAGAACTGCGCAGCGCGGGAACTGTTTCAGGCGGCCCAGCCGCTTTCAGCCCTAAGGATAAGCAGAATTTTACCAATCAGCTGGATAAATTTCTGACCCGCAGCTTGAACCGGATTTAACAAAACATAAAAAGATTCCTGTAAATATATACATCTCCTCCCTAAATCTGCTAAGCTTATTCTGAAAACCATGCTCTGATTATCGAATACGCAAGGGAGGCCAGTATGACCGATCTCCATTTCTCAGACCAAAAGACTGCTGAAAAATATCAACTGGAAAAGCTGAACCAGATTCTGGGCACTGCCGTTAAGGCCCCTTTTTATAAAAGACTTTACCAAGATATCGAGCTGCCCCTGAAAAGTCTGGATGAGCTCAAACAGATTCCGATTATAGACAAGCAGACCCTTTGCACAGAAGGGGAAACCTGCAAGAAGTCACTATACACCCGCACCACCGGGGGATTCTATAAGTTTTCCACCGGGGGCACTTCCGGCAGGATGAGTTTTGCCCGCTACGGCCTAGATGAATTTCAGGAAGTCTGCAATGGCGCGGCCTATGGTCTTAAGGCATGCGGAATAACTCCTGACGATCTGGTAGCCAACTGCATCAGGGCCGGAGCCTTCTGGAACGGATTCCTGATCAGTTACCGCGCCCTTGAAATGATCGGTTGCAACATACTGCCCATCACCGACAATCAACCGGTAGAACGAACCCTTGATTATCTGGAAATGATGGGTCCGAATACCCTTTTCGGAATATCCCCCACACTGGTTCAGATTGCCCAAGCAGCCACACGCCGAGGTCTGAACCTCGACATCGAGAAAGTCGCCTTCGCCTCCACCCCCCTGACAACCGAACAGGAAAGCTACCTTGCCTCGGTTTGGCCTAATGCTTCTTTCCATTCTGCCGGATACGGAGCTGCCGAAGTAGGGCCTATCGGCTTTCAATGTGAACATTGTACCGGAACAGAACATCACATCCTGCAACCGCACTGCATAGTGGAACAGGATGATGACGGAGGTATCATCGCCACCTCTCTGATCAGAACCCTTCAACCTGCTATACGCATGAAGGTTGGCGACGATATCGAATGGATGGACGGAAAATGTCCCTGCGGCAGGACCAGTCCGCGCTTCAGGTTGCTGCAACGCTCTGATGAAATAATCGAATTTCAATACGATTCCATGTCGCTGGATCAGATTGATTCCTGTCTGGGTAATTTCAGGGAACTGACTCCGATCTTCCAAGTCCGGCTGGATTTGAATGGAAAGGAAACAGACATCATTATTCGTATCGAAGCTGCTGACGGAGATGCTGTGGATGACTACCAGCTGAGCTCCAATGTCTATGAATGCCTTACAAGCAAGATCCCAGCAGTGGGCGCCAACCGTAAGAAAAACAGCATCAGGGCCTTCAAGATTCTGGTTGTACCCTCCGGCGGCATACAGAGGGTGGAAACCACGGGTAAGATCAGAAGGGTTATTGATAAGCGGTTTATGTAAATTAATATTTAACCTCAAAGCCCCTCTTTGCCTGATCAGGTGGAGAGGGGCTTTGTTGTGTGAAAATTACTATTTCAATTCATCCTCATCCAGCCCCTGCGCCATCATCAACTTAAACAGCAGCTCTATGAACTTGCCGGAAACAACATCCGGCAAGGCAAAAAGCGGCAGCTTTCCATCGTGCATGGTTCCGGTACAGGCTAGCCAGATTTCTTTGGAAATTCTATCCAGACCGGGCATAAGCTCCTCGCGCCACAACCGCCCGTTTTCAGAAGTATCCAACCCGAAGGCACGGCATTGAAGGGGGCGATAATCAAAGAGACGGCACTTGCCTTCCTCCAGTAATGGACAGATGGAATCCACACCGGAAAGACAAAATCCGGCTTCGTTATCGCTGGATATTTCGCGCATAGCCAGCCGCTCAGCCCGAGCCGTGGCGACAGCTTTTTCAATAACAGCCAAACGATCCTCATGGGTCAGTTCCAAATTCACACAGTGACTCAAATGAAGGGCCTCAGCCAGAGTCATCCTCAGCGGAGTCCGGCAGCAACGGTCATGATCCAAGCCGCATTGCTGAAGGCTTTGAAGCCTTGCTGCCCGTTGCTCAACTTTACCGGCCAATTCCAAGTAGTCATTAAAGAAAGGAGACAGATCAACTTTACGCTTAAATTCAACACAGGGCGTACGCGCGGTAAGTTTTCCACTTTTGCGTCCATACTTGCGGATGGTCCACCACTGGGAAAAATTGGCAGGCTTGGAACGTAATGCCTTCATTTTACGTCCTGCCAGTTTATGCCCCAGCCCGCGCCGCAACAGGTAGGCATTAAGCACGGTCCCGGTCCTGCCGATACCATGACGGCAATGGATAAGAACCTTCTTGCCCAGATAGATAGACTCGTCCAACCACTCAAGGGCCTTTTCCAACTCCACCAGCTCCGGGGCCTCTTCGTCTTCAAGAGGCAGGTAATAGACATCAAATCCCGCCCCCTGTTCAATCTCATGCAGGTCGCAAAATTCACCACAAAGATTGATGATCCCATCAACTCCCTGTGCTTTGAGGGAATCCAACTGGGCATGACTCATAGGAGCACAGCCGACTGCAAGCTGATCGGTCACCCAACAGGGATTATAGGCCTGACTGCTATTCTCTTCAGACATCAATTCCCTCCGCTGCGAACACAAACTTAACCAACTCCGCATCCACCTGACCGGAATTTTCCAGCCTCATATCCATCAGTCTGGTCACAGCCATGAGATATCCCAGAACAGCAAGCTGTTTCGCAGTATCCTTTAAATCCAGACGGGAACTGAATGCCAGCAGCATATCCCCGCGCATTTCAGTTTCAAATCCATAATATTCAAGAGCCTTGCTGATGAACTCCAGCCGCAGAATCCGGTTATCTAATCCGGCTCCGCCGCCCTTAAAACGAAATTTTATATAATTATGACCGGCAACAGGTCCGCACAAAGAATCAATTTCAGAAAAATGGTAGCCGAAACGAACCAGCAAATGCATATAATCTTCCGCCAGCAGCCCGTAACTGGCGAGCAGCTTGGAATCCTTGCTGAAAATTCCTGCGGACATGCGATCGAATTCTTCCCAGTCCACATGGGTCATTTCCTCGGGCCAGTCCACCCGCTCATCAGAAAGCCCCTTCCAGAATACCTGCATGGGAAAACTATTGATTTCATCAGGAAAAACTTCCTTTTTGTTTTCAACGCCAGAATCTAGGCCCCGCTCCAGATCAATCAGGTATACCACCAGAGGCAGGGAGGTCAGCAGACGTTTTGAACTTCCCATACCCAAACCACGCTTATCCACCAGAGAAAACATTTCCTGCACTGCCATTTCATGGCAATACCGAATTAAATCATGCATGGATTCACAGCCGGAAGGACAGAAGTTTTCTGCGTTCGGGTCGACTAAATTAAGATGCACCAACGGCGGAGCCATATCCTTATATAAATCCAAAATACGTTGCGGAACCCGCGAATCATTGCAGCTACGGGTCAACACACTCTCTATGCAACCTTCATAAACAGCTCCGGATGTTCCATCCACAGTAACCACCTGTCCCGGCTTAAAACGATCCAGCACATCACCCACCAGCACAGGAATACCCATCTCCCTTGCCACAGACCCGAAATGGCTGGCCCTGCTCCCGGCAGCAGAGAGCACACCGTTCATCTTTGCAGCAAAAGTAAGCAAGGAAGGTTTCAAGGCCGGGGTGACTACGATAGCGCCTTCAGGGATTCGCGCTATCTCTTCACCGCTGCGGGCAAAATACACTTCACCGCACCCCGCTCCGCCTGCGGCACGCTCTAAACCTTCAATGAGCGGCATTGCTGCAATGGGAGCAAATTCCCTGACCTGCCCCGCCGCTTCCTGCTGCAAAGGGCGTGTCTGAAGAATATGAAACTGACCTTCCTGATCCAAAGCCCACTCCATATCCTGCGGACAACCGAACTGCTCTTCCAGCTTCAAAGCGCATTTAGCCAATTGAATAAGCATCCGTTCATCAGGCAATGCAGCGCGATTAAAATCACAGTCACTGACCAGCCGAGGCTCCTTGTCCCGATACAGCGAACCTTTAACAGGAACAACGCTGCCATCAACAAGGGAAGCACCCAATCCCGAAACTCCGTAAACCCCGACACTATCGCGGCTGAGGCAATCCGGGTCCAAGGAATAAACTACCCCGGAACTGCGGGCATCTATCATAGGCACGATGAGAACTGCCATGGCAGTATCATTATCAGTCAAGCCATTGGAAATACGATAAGAAACAGCTCGAGGACAATACTTGCCAGCCAAAACCCGTTTATAAGCTTCGAGAACATCATCCGGATGCACATCAAGTTCGCTTGCATACTGTCCGGCAAATGAAATTTCACTATCCTCGGCCAAAGCACTGGAACGCACTGCGAGTCTGCCGGTACCGTCAAGATAGGTAGCAAGACCTTGTTTTATCTCTGTAGTAACTTTGGGAGGAACTTCTCCCGCAAGGAACAGCTCTTGAAGCTCAAGGGTTAAAGATGAAAGCAAGCGCACATTACCTACCTCCATCTGACACAGCCTCTTGCTCACAGCTTCACGTAAATCATTATGCTCCAGATAAGCCTGAAAAGCATTCGCTGTTACCACAAAACCGGGAAGAGCCTCCACATGTCCCAATCCGTGCACCCGGCCTAAATTAGCTCCTTTTCCTCCAGACAAATCAGGGCATTCACCCGCAGCAGCAAGAGGGACAGTGTACGGTGGCCCGGAATCAGGAAAAGGCAGGGCAACTGCGTTGCGCGCTTTTAGATCAATGCGCTGAAATTCTTCCGGCAGATCACGAAATTTATGGGGATGCATCTCCTGTAATTCCCCGACCATTCCATAAACGGCCTGAGAGATCTGGGCTTGCAGACAATTAGCCTGCATCCGGTCAGAAAGATTTCTGCCGTAGAACAGTTCTTCAAGGTCAGCAACCAGATCGAGAGCTTGCGAGTCGTATTCCAGCAGAATTTTGAATGCTTCATACTTACGTTGCTGCAAAGCTCTCGGGGCAAACAAGGTTTCAGCCCAATATTTCAAACTTTTAAGTGGAAGCATCGCCTCTCCGAAACATTTGTGTTTTCATTTTTCCGGCTTACGAACAGATTATCTTATTACAATAAAAATTCACAGCCCGGAAAATCCATTCCAACAATATATTTTATTTCCATACCATCATCGGCAACACATCTTTTTTACACCACATATTGATTTTATCTCTCTGCCGAGCTAAATATGAAACAGTGCCCTTTGCGCTACAGATATATAATTCAGGGATTTTCCCTCGACAAAAGATTCGGAGACGTTTGCAGACAATGAATTATTTAAAAAAGTGGTGGCTGACTATTTGCTTCGTTTCACTGACAGTCCTCCTGACAGCTATAATTATCATTCCCCACTCCACCACATCCCGTAAGGCTCTGACCGAACTGGCCCATGAGATTATGCTCAATATCTCTTCATATACGCTGGACAAATCGGAAAGCTACCTTCGCCCGGCAGAGAATGCAGCAGAACTGACACGGTTCCTTGCAGATAGTAATATTGTCAGCAGTGATAATTACCAAAATATGATTCGGTATTTCAGCGAGCAGCTTTCTCTATACCACCAGCTTTCGGGTATCTACTATGGAACAACCAAGGGTGAATTTTTCATGGTTACCCGCTCCGATAATAAAGTAAAAAATGGCTTACTCTCAAAAACCATTCTTTTTGAGAATGGTGAACGCAAAACAACAATGACCTGGACCACGGCTGAAAATAAGGTACTGCAAAGTGATCTGATGCCGCTGGATAAATATGATCCCCGTAAACGCCCATGGTTCATTGAAGCTCTGATGACCAATGATGTTATCTGGACCGAACCATATATTTTTTTCACCAGTCAGAAACCGGGAATAAGTACAGCCAGTCCGGTATACGATGAGAATGGCAAATTGCAGGGAGTCGTCGGTGTAGACATTACAATCGCTGAACTTTCCACATTTTTGAATACACTGACCATCGGACAGAGCGGGAAAGCCTTCATTGTAGATACAAATGGAAATGTAGTTGCATTTCCAGATCTTGAAGCTCTCAAACAGACGACACAAAACAACAAAATACGCTTAAGCAAAATCAATGAGTTATCCGATGAGATATGCCAGAAAGCCTATAAATCCCTAAGCGTACATCCAGACCAAATTCCGCAAAAACCAGTGTTCACAACATTTGAACACCACGGCGCACGCTATAATGCAGTTTTTACTCCCTTTAAAAATTCCCACTGGCCCTGGATTATCGGCCTATACATCCCTGAAGACGATTATCTGGGAGACATAAAAAAAGACTATAGATTAAGTGTCATGACAGCTGCCTTAGCTATTCTCCTTTCCGGACTGATAGGCTGGGTCGTAGCCCGCAAACTGAATGCGGCAAAAGAAAACGCAGTAGCGGCAAACCATGCCAAAAGCCAGTTTCTGGCTGTCATGAGTCATGAGATCAGAACTCCCATGAATGTAATTCTAGGCACAACTGATCTGCTCAAGGATTCCCACCCGCGCGATGACCAAAAAAAATATATCAAGTTGCTTGATGATGCAGGAGAAGGCCTACTGGCTTTAATAAACGACATACTCGATATGTCTAAAGTGGAAGCTGGTCTGCTTGATCTTGAAAGCATAGACTTCAACCCATCAAAAATAATGCGCCAGAGTTGCAGTGTTTTTGAACACTCAGCCTCCCAGAAGGGAATTGAGCTGGCCTGCCGTGTAGATGGTAAATTACCCGGTCTTGTCCAAGGTGATCCTGTAAGAGTGAAACAAATACTACTGAATCTGATCGGTAATGCGGTCAAATTTACTGATACCGGGGGCGTATATGTTCAAGCCGGATACAAACAGCTGACTAATAACAACGTTGAATTAAAATTTGAAATTCAGGACACAGGTCCCGGAATTCCCAAAGACAGACAACATGCCATTTTTGAGCACTTTACTCAGGCTGATAGTTCCATAACACGCGAATATCAGGGAACCGGGCTGGGGCTCTCCATCAGCAAAAAGTTATGTGATATGATGAATGGCAAAATTACGGTTTCAAGTTCACCCGGGAGTGGAAGCACGTTCACTTTCACTATAACTATGAAAGAAGTGAAAGACTCCCATACTAAGGCAGAAAAATTCAAGAATCTTCCCGAAGACCGCACGCTGCCCCGTAAGGTACTGCTTATTGAAGACAATAAAAGCAACCGTCTCCTTTTCAAACATTTTATTTCCGATTCGCCGCACATTATGAAATGTGCTTCGAACGGTGAAGAAGGGATTGAGATATACAAGGAATTCCAACCGGATATAATTTTCATGGACATCGAAATGCCGGTTATGGACGGTTATAAAGCCACAGAAGAAATTCGAGACTGGGAGAGAATAATCGGCCTTTCCCCCGTGCCGATAATAGCCCTATCCGCCCATGCAATTAAAGGTACAGCTGAAGCTGCCCGTGAAGCAGGCTGCACCAGCTATATGACGAAACCAATCACCAAGCTGCAATTCCTTGAACGTATTGAAAGGGACAGTCAACTAAATAACAAGAACCATTATTGACTATAGTCAGGTATGGTGTATAAGGATTTAAAAAGCACATTGCACAGCGATTACACTGTGTAACCACTCGCGGGAAAATAAGAAAAATAGATACATTTAGGAGACGATTATGAATTCAAGAAGAAAATTCATGGCTATGTCGGCTGCAGCTACTGCGGCAATCCTGATGCCTGTAACCAATGCCGCTGCTAAGAAAAGGGGTGGGTATCCTTCCAACATTATTTATACCCAAAAAGACCCCGGTGTATGGAGCAAAAAAGCAGCGACCCATCTCCCGCAGGTCGAAGTCAAAAACGGCAAAGCAATTATACGTACACTGCATCCCATGACAGAAAAACATTATATCGTCCGCCACACATTAGTAGATGATAAAGGTAACGTTGTCGGAGCAAAGACCTTTGCAAATACTGATGAAAAGGCAGTATCCCGCTTCGAGCTGCCGGCAGATAGCAAAGGTAAAAAATTCTTTGCAACCAGTTTCTGTAACAAACATGATTTCTGGGTAAGCCCGGTAACTTTGTAAACCAAAAGCGGACTCTGCTTCTCACGCTCTTGAACTGAATTTACATACAGGAGAACGCATAAATGTATTTCAAACAGCTAACCACAGAAGGACTGGGTTGCTATTCATACGTAATCGGCTGCCCGGCCGCAGGAGAAATGGTAATTGTAGATCCGCGCAGGGATGTTCAGGAATATCTGGATATTTCGCGCGAGGAAGGCATGAAAATCACCCGGGTCATCAACACTCATGTCCATGCCGACCATGTTGGCGGCGAACAGGAACTTAAATCCATTGTCGGTGCTGAGCTTTTTATCCATGAGAATGCCGATGTAGGCTACGAGCACACCTCCATCAAAGAAGGAGATTCCTTCATTGTCGGGGCGGCAAAACTGGACTTCCTGTACACTCCCGGTCACACACCAAACGCAATTTCCATTCTGGTTACTGACACCATGCGTGGAAACGAACCTTGGATGATTCTTACCGGAGACCTGCTTTTTGTAGGTGACATCGGTCGTCCGGACCTGCCGGGAGATGAAATTCTCGATGAACAGGTGGCTAACCTCTATGACAGCCTGTACATAAAACTGGGCAAACTTCCGGATTATCTCGAAGTTTATCCGGCTCACGGACAGGGGTCCCTCTGCGGCAAGGGTATGAGTGCCAAACCTAGCAGTACCCTCGGCTATGAACGGCGCTACAACCCCATGCTACAGTTCAAAACATTCGAAGATTTCAAAACCAAGGTGCTGGAATCATTTCCCAGTCGCCCGAAATCTTTTACCCACATCATCAATACCAACTTTGACGGCGCTCCTTTACTGGAACGCTGCCCCCTTGACCGGGCAATGAACCCGGAAAAATTCAAGCAGATGATTGAACAGGGATGTACGGTAATTGATGTGCGCGATGCTGCTGGATTCGGTGGTTTCCATATTCCGGGAAGCATCAACATCGGACTGGAAAAACAACTCGCCAACTGGGTAGGCATGGCCGTGGAACCAGATTCCGACCTGCTGCTCGTGGTCAACTCCAAAGAAGATTATGACCGTATGTGCAAGGAACTGCACCGCATAGGTTATGATCGGATTTTCGGTTACCTGCACGGCGGAATCGCCGCTTGGCTCATGGCTGGATATCCGGTTGAAAATCTGGCTCAGAAATCAACACAGCAATTGCATGACGCAATGGCGGAAAATAAAAACTTCACCCTGCTGGACGTGCGCACTCCCGCAGAATGGAGTAATGGTCACATCAAAGGAGCAATCCATAAGCCCTTCGCGAGAGTACTTGAAGAAGGAATTGATGTGGACAAGGACAGCCCGGTTATCGTCATGTGCGGATCTGGATACCGTTCCAATATTGTCGGCAGTTATCTGCAAGGCAATGGATTCACACAGGTCTGCTCACTAGCAGGGGGAGCAATCGCATGGTCCCGCTCGGGATACGAGTTGGAATAAATCAAAACAAAACCCCGAAGCAACATGCTTCGGGGTTTTTAATTAATCTTCTAAAATCAAAAGGACATCATCTATTAAACGCTGAATATTGGGCAGCAACTCTATCAATTGCTCAGCTGTAATTCCAATCTTATCCCACGCTGTCTGGTCAATAAAACCGATTACCGGAGAAATTCCAAGTTCATACCCAAGAGCCTGAGCTATAAAATCGGCGACATGAATAACCATTGCATCAGGATCACTCTCAATTTTTCGTGGATTATGATGTCCGCCTGCAGCAGCTACCAACTGACGGGGAAATTTCCATTTTTCTAAAATACAGCCGCCAAGATCCGCATGGTTAAAGCCGAGCATCTTACGCTCAGCCTTGTAAAGATTATATCCATCGCTGTTGGCCAATCTGAAAAGCTCGACCCCCAGACTGTAATTACTTTCAAATATTACATGCAGGCCGATATCATGCAGCAATCCACCAGCAAAAAAACGCTCAGGATCGCCAAGTTCGGCAGTCACCGCAATTTCCTGCGCCACAACACCGCAGGCAATGGAATGCTTCCAAAATTTTACCAGATCAAGCACTGTTTTATCAGTACGTTTAAACAAGCTCAAAGAAGCGGTTCCAAGGGCTAAGCCTCCGGCTTTTTCAAAACCCAACAACTCCAAAGCCTTGGACGGAGTTTCAACAGGCTTATCCTGCTTATACAATCCGCTGTTCGCCAGCCGCATAACCGCTGCAGAAAGCTTTGGTTCCCTACAAATTAGTTTTGCAAGATCACTGATGGTGCTATTAGGATCATCAATAATTCTCTGCAACTGCATCTGAATCTGTGGCAATGAAGGCAGGGTAACAGGACCTTTTAAGAAATCTGCAGGGCCTTCAGGCTTTCTCCCATCCCACGGCTCAGTATCCGAAGAAAAAGTCTTAGGCAAGAAGGAATCAGGCTCTTGGATCATCTGCTTATAAACGCGCTTAAAAGCTTCTTTCTTGAGCAAATTTACTAAATTAGAATCTCCGGAATGCATAAAGAGTTTATGAACATAACGCGCTGCAGCCTCTTTGATCTCTGGCCTGATTTTAGATGAAGACTGAATATTGCTCATTAATATCTCTTTTAACACCAACGGTTATGCCGGATTCAGTATTTCAAAAATTTCTTCAATCAATTTCTGAACTTCAGGAATCATGTCGATAAACATTTCCCCGCTAACTCCGAAACTTTCATAGATTTCATGGTCCAAGACCCCAAGCACAGGAGACAATCCCAGATGATATCCCAGAGCTCTGGAGATAAAATCAGCCACATGAATTATTCCGGCATCGGGATCTTTCTTGGCTTTTTCCGGATTATGATGAGCAGAGGCAGCCAACACTAAAGATTTAGGGAAATTCCAATCCTGAAGGATCACGCCGCCTAACTCCCCATGACTGAACCCAAGTAGCTCCTTCTCGGCATCATATAGGCAGTTCCCATTTTTGCGTGCTAACTCAGCAAGGTCAGCACCAAGGCTTTTATCACTTTCAAAAATAACATAAAGACCGATATCATGGAGCATTCCTGCAACAAAATAACGCTCAGAATCATGAAATCCTGCCAGCTTTGCTATTTCCTGCGCGACAACACCACAGGCTATGGCATGCTTCCAAAATCTCTCGACCTTCAGAACCTGTGTCCCTTCGCTCCGTTTAAAAAGACTAAGTGAAACAGTTCCAAGAGCGAGAGAGCTGGCCTGCCTGAATCCCAAAAGGGCTACAGCTCTTGAAGTAGTATCCACCTCAGTTCGAAAACTGAACATGGCACTGTTAGCCAGCCGCAAAATAGCAGCCACTAATTTGGGATCCTTATTGATCACAGCGGCCAGATCGCCAGCAGAACTCTCTGGATCTTTAACAACTTTCTGAATTTCCAACAGCACCTGAGGCAAAGACGGAAGAACCAGCTTCGACTTCAAAAAATCCCTTGGAGTATCTGGCTTAGGACCTTCCCAAGGCCCGATATCAGAAGGCCGTGGTTGAGGCATAAACTCATCAGGCTCCACAATCATCTTCTTGTAGACATTTTTAAATGCCTCTTTTTTTAAAAGACGAATGAAATCAGATTCATCAGCCTGACTGAAAAGATGTCTCACATATTTGACTGCGGCATCTTTAACCTGCGGGTTAAGCGTTGTAGTCTGCTCAATTTCGTGCATAGATATCCTTGGTGAAAATTAGGACTTAGATTTTATTGCCCAATCAACAGTACGCGCCAAACCGTCCTCGAAAGAAACTTGGGCCCTAAAACCCTTACCTGAAATTCTGCTTACATCAGCACGTGAATGCCTGATATCCCCAGCCCGCTCGGGCTTGAAATCAATTACTTCCGGGGCAGAGGTTAAACCCGCGACAACCGTTGCAAGATCGCGCACGGATCTTCCTACTCCGGTTCCGACATTATAAATTCCGGTCAAAGGCCCCCGCCCGTGCTCATCAAGACCAGCGGCTATTAAATATGCAGTTACCACATCGGAAACATAGAGGAAATCCCTTGTCTGCTCCCCATCCCCGAAGATGACCATATTTTTACCGGCCAATCCGAAATCCACAAAACGGGAAATAACACCACTATACTGGCTGGTCGGGTCCTGACGCGGACCAAAAATATTAAAAAACCGCAAAGAGCAACCGTAGCCGGACTCTTCAATGTAAGCCGAGGATCTATACTTAGCTACTCCGTAAGGACTTAACTGTTCAGCATCCTGTGCGTATTCTTCCTTAACCGGAAGCCGATTTTCATTGCCGTATTCTGCTGCTGAACCGGCAAAGACAAAACTGGAAAACCCAAGCTCCTTTGCGCTATCAAGCATAACCCGATTAGCTTCAAAGTTGACCTTCATCGTCAGATCAGGATGCTCCACTGAATACGGGACGCTCACCACGGCAGCCAGCTGAAAAACAACATCCAGATCAGGATGAATCTGCTTTAGCTCCTCCAATAAGCCTTCTTCGACTATAGACCTTTTGTAAAAAGTAAAGCCAGTATGCCCTATGAAGCCTTCCATGTTGTGCTCATATCCACTGGCAAAATTATCAACACCCACAACAGAATGCCCTGTGTCAAGCAAAGCCTGTGTTAAGTGACTACCTATAAAACCGGCACACCCGGTAACAAGACAGGTCTTCGTCATCTCCCCTCCAGTATATCATCAGAACAACGGCTGACTTGAAAAAGTTAAATATTCCAGATCACGAACACTTTTTGAAACAAGATGGTAAGCACACATCAATGCAATGAAGCATGAATAGCAATAACCATAACCGTAAAAAGTGAAGCCAAGCTGCATGCTCAACCAAGTCAGCCCCACGTTACTTAGCAGAAACACAAGGGTGACCGTCAGCACTTCCTTACGCTGGTCAAAATAAAATAGAATGATCACAGCCACAGAAAGCATGACCTGTAGTAGAGAGCCAACCAAAGCAATCTGCAAAAGAGGCTGTTGTAAAGGAGAAAGGCCTACTAAATCAACAAACTCAGGGGCCATAAAAATACAGAGCATGGTCAGGGTCCCCTGCACAATCAAAATTTCACGCAAACTTTCCTTAAGCATTTTGATCATGCCCTTCTTTTCCTGCAAAATACTGGAAAGGTCTTCCTTGGATATTATTTTTGCAAAGTAGTCGTGATAGTGCTCGTAGAACTTTGTTTCAGTTTTAACCAGAAAAATGGACAAGGTAGGCACAATGGTCAGGTAAGCGAAAAAAATAGGCCCTTCATACATATCATGAGTGCGCAGGTAGGGCACCACCATTCTGGAATCCGGCGCAAACCAGAACATGATTTTATCTACCCAGATAGCCAGATTGAAAAACATTCCGATCAGGGCCAGTTCCCAATATTTGATAAAATATGAGAATAATGCCGAATCCCAAACCCTGCCCGGAGGGAACTCAGCAAGCAACCGAGCCAAAAGCCAGAAAAAAATAACAGCCTGACCTAAAGTATACCCCAGTAAATACCCATCAAGACCGAACAATGGGTAAAGAAAAAAAGCGATCCCCACACTACACATGGTTCCCACTGCGAACCCCTGAACGATAGACCGGAAATCCTTTACAGCCGAAAGAAAAATCATAGTCAACCAGATCATAGCTACGACAAGGAAAAGTATCACCGCAATAAGCTTATAGATGAAGCTCAGCTCAAAAAACCAAATACCCCCAACACTTATTAAGCCACCGGCTGCAAGCAATACAAGAGCACTGGTAAAAAAAGCGGTAAGAGTTACCTTCTCATCACCCAGATAAAAACGGTCGGCTAGATAACGAGTCACCACAAGTTGGATATAGCCCACATAGATGAGTGAAAAAGCATAGACATAAACAATGGTAGTACGAAAAATATCCTGATCCATCCGGGAAAAACCGGAATAAGAATATAGGCCCAGTACAGCCAGACAGAGAACACTCATAAGCCACGGCCCGGACGAAACCATAGCAGCATACAAATATGCGGACATTTCGGAAAGAAAGCTGTCCCCACGGAGCATTTTTCTCAGTTCAAATCCTATTCCTGCCATAATCTACTCCAGGTCTTCCATTGCCATGTAATCTTTATAAATATTCAGATAGGTCTCGTTGAGATCGGACTCTTTGTAAAAAGTCTTCACCCGTTCAATTCCAGCTTTAGACATCTTGCTACGCAGAATCGGGCTGGTCAGAATTTTCAAAATCGCCTCCCCGGTACTGACCGGGTCCGCAACTTTAGTGACAATCCCGGATGGCCCTAAAGCCTGATCAGCTACGGTACGACCCTCCAGAAGTTCCCGGCAGGAGCCTACATCTGAAGCAACAGCCGGAATTCCAGCGCAGTTTGCCTCCATGATAACCAATGGCTGGGCTTCACTGATACTGGTAAGAACAATTACATCTAGTTTAGGCAGGTAATCCGTAACCCGGACCTTTCCGGTAAATTCCACCACATCCTCAAGATGAAGCAACCGGACAAGGTTAACGCATTCCTCGTAATATTCCTTATCCTCCTCAGTAGGCCCCATTATATAAACTTTAAGGTTCTCAATCTTGATTGCTACGATCTTGATGGAACGCAAAAAAGTTTTAACGTCCTTGATAGGCACCACACGCCCGACAAAACCAACAGCAAACTCAGTCTGACCCATATAGTCATGATCAGCAGGTTTTAGCCCCAGAAAGTCATCAAGATTGATTCCATTTGGGATAACCCTGATCTTATCCGGGTCTGCCCCCTCCTGAATCTCGAACTGCCGGTTACCCTCATAGAGGGTGTAAATAGCTGACGAATAATCATAACATAATCGGGCCAGTTGCTCGAACATCCTTATCCAGAAAGTCTGAAACGCACCAAGTTTGCTTTGAATGCGCATACGCTCATCTTCCTTGCGATATACCCACTCAGCCTGAGAAATTTCAATCTTGCGCTCTTTAACATAAATTCCGTGCTCGGTGAGCAGCAACGGACGTCCGGTCATAACCCGGGCTACAACGCCGAGCAGCCCTGCATATCCAGTAGAAATAGTGTGATAAACCTTAGCCTTGGGCAGGTCGAGAGGCAGCATTTTAAAAATTGGCAGATGGGTGAAACGATAAGTCCAGAAGTAATCGATAAATGACTCATCATTTGAATCCGGCTTATAGCGCTCAACGAGAACGTCCCAAGCCTTCTTTCCATGAAACAACTCGGAAAGCGGATACTTATCATGCCGAAAAAGTTCGACCATATCTTTCATCATACTGATGTCATTACGATCAAGACGATAATGAAACTTTCTAAGCTTCTCTATATTGGTAGCAGAAATTTTCTTAAATGGATTCTTTTGAATATCGATGGGATCATGCAGATAGACAATTTGCGGATCCACAAAATTATCAGGAACTTCGTACCGATATTCAGCTTTTTCTTTGGAAGAAGCGAGAATACAAACCGCAGTAAAAGTCAGTTCCGGCATCCCCTTGATCAGGTTATGAATCCATGTGGAAACACCACCGGCTACAAACGGGTAAGTACCCTCAAGGAGCAGGCAAACATCATATTGCTTATCTGAACTCATTGCCCACCTCATTGAAATCAGCTTCTACTTCTGCTCCCTCTCCTGACACTAATTCCTCTCTCCAAAAATTATAAATCAAAGCCTTAAAGGGATCGGGAGACTCCAGTTCAGGTAGTACTCGCAGTTGCTCAACCTCTTCAAACAATGCAATAAAATTACCCATTTCAAAAAAAGTCCTACAAATCCCAAGGCGGGATTCCATTTCAAGCTTAGGCGTTTTCATTGTCTCACGATAGATATGCAAAGCTTCGCTGAATTTTCTACTTTCAACATATGCCTCAGCAAGACGCATCAGGTAGTCCGTACTTTCCTGATCCTTTTCGACAGCCTTACGCCAATGCTCACACGCAAGCCCCATGGAACGCTCCTGCATATTCACTTCCGGCAGACCGCTGCGGGCATAATTACGATAAACCGAGGCAAGCTCGGCATGGGATTGTGCGCTATCGTATTTGTCTGCTCTAAAACGTGCCTTTTCCACCGCTTCTGCGTAATCCTCTTCAAGCCTTGTCAACGCGGTATGAGCATAGAAACGAACCTCGGAACTTTCATCGGAAAGACTTTTACGCAGCAACTTTACAGCCTCGGCTGAACCGATATGGCGCAGCAAATTGACTGCTCCTCTCTTCATTTCCATGTCATCCCCGGTCAAGATATCCGCGATGGGATGGACATCAATTTCGTCATATAAAAATTCGGAAATATCAGTGGGCAGATCAACATCAACGCCTCCACCTTCGTAAGCCTTTTCCTTATATTCCTCAGCAAGACCGTAACTTTTCATAAAAACACGGGACATGAGCAGAGTCAGTGTAATTCCGGCCAACCCGATCAAAGGCATGAAAAAGGTAAACAGGGCAGCGATACGAGGATAGTAAAATCCAATCCCGGGAACAGCGCGCGGCTTGGGAGCAGTAAAAATGAAAAAAGACAGGGCGGAAAAAATATGAGCGGCAATTGCGGTATATATGTACCAAGAGGCAGCTCCCCTGTTCAGGTAGAACCACACAGCTCCACCTTCCAGTATATAGGAAGCAGCAAAAGCCCCCAGCAGGCGCATCCGCGCCATTCTGATTACTTTATTCCGCAAAAAGTACACTGACCATATCCTCTTTCACATTCTTGACCAGTTCTGCAGGGTCTTCCATACCAAGAGTGTATCCAGCCACCCCGGCCCGAAGTTCAACAAGATTCTGGTCTGTTTCAAAGGCCATCACACTGAGGGCCTTGAAAGAACTAAGCAGGTTATTTACCACCACCCGGGCACCTGCAGTAGGCGTGGTCGGCAGGATCAGGTAAAAAGCTCCCGGCTCATCACTGATAAACAGGATATCGATTTCGCGAACCTGATTTTTAAGGATCATACTGAAAGCCATGAGAACTTCGTCACGCCCTTCATCAGAAGCATTGGAAAGTCCCGGGAATTCCAACATGATCAAAGACAAATCCAGTTCATAACGCCGCGCCCTTACAAACTCCTCCCGCAGCCTGCGCAGGAAATAATCAAAAGTATAGGCATCAGTGATTTCATCGGCGATAAGCTTATCTTTTGTTTCCGCAAAAACAGTGGCATTTTCAACACTGCTGCCGCACCAGTCCGCAACCAATCCGGCCACTCGCACAGAATCACTTGTGAATTTGAGAAAAGGCATTTTCTCTACATTCAATACTCCGACCACATGCTGGTGATTGTCAGCCAGAATTGGGGCGGAAATGATTATACCGCTGGGCATACTCTCATTGCTGGCAATATCGCGGATAGAGACAGCCCGCTTTTGAGCGGCAGCAATACTCATCAGGCTTTCACCCCAGGGAACTACTTCTGGCAAATAACTCTTTCCATGCCGCAAAGCTGTATCAAGTCTGAATTCAGTTCCATCCAACAGGTAAATGGAACACTCCTCCACATCCATAAACTCACGGAGAATATCCAGTACTGCCGGATAGATGCTGTCGATACTCAGAGTTCGCAAACCCTGCGCAGCTTCATATAATGTTCCCAGAGTACTTTCCTGCGAAAGAATCTTACTATCCAGTTCCTGCTTAGCCTCACTAAGGATATCGTATTTAGTCTTAACCTTATCAAACGCATCATGATAGGCATCCCTCTCTTCGCATACATCGGAATATTCTTTGAGATGCAACTGGCGAGTCTCGCCAAGAACAACCCCGACAATAAAGAAAAGGATTGGTTTCCCCCACATGGACAAGGTTTTAAAATCCACCAGCTCAATGTCAGGAATGGACAGACTTTTAAAAACTATGAGAAATAAACCGGCCATTATCCCGGAAAACAACCCTCCCGCAAAACCGTAGCGGGTCGAAGTAAGCAGGATAACTATCCAGTAAGGATGGGGTGAAACAGAAAGAAAACCGGGATCGTGACGATAAAAGATGAGGTTGACCGCAGTGATGGCAACCAGACCCAGCAAGGTCTCGTAATATTTGGAGAGCTTATATCTTTTTGCCTCTGTATTAACTTTAAACATATTCACCGGCCTGATTATTTTCAAACACGTTAGAAAACAAAACCGATCCCACCGCTAACGAACTGGGTTTCCCCGCCCCCGGCAAGCCCGGAATCACTGCTGTATTCATAGTTGAGACTCAACTCAAACTTGCCCAGTCTTAGAGATAATGAAGGACTTCCGAAATAACTGGGGCTGTTCTTGAACTCATCAAACCTGATTCCTCCAGCGGCCTGAAAGACTATTGTATCACAAAGCGACTTGCTAAAGCTGGCGCTGAAGGTATGAATACTCTCATTTTCCACCACTTCAAACGGCTTGAAAGTTTCATCATCATATTTAAAGAAAGAACGATAGAAAGAGTAAGAAACGAAAAGATCGGGGTCTGAAAGAAGCCTGCGGGTCAAGATGACATTATAAATTCCCTTGGCCCCGTAATTCCGGTCTGATTCAAGCTTATACTGCCTCAACTGACCATTAAGAAAGAGTCCCCAGGTATCGTCATAAAAACCGTCATAAGTCAGGGACAACTGATTGTAATGCCCTTCATAGTTGGTTGCAGAAGGTTCATCGAGCCAAGGATTATTGTAATCTATCATGGCGGAGAATGTTCCGGGATCATGAATGCGCCAATCAAAACCGAGAGTACCGGATATCCCCGAAGCAGTTCCTTCATATCCCCCCACTCCAGCAATACCGGTAAACGTACGGGTAAAATCACGCTTCAGTAAAAATGCAGCCTGATTCACATCCTTATCAATCTGCTCAATTCCATCCCCTTGCGGACGGTAGATGCAGGTGTTGGCGTAATAAATCTCCCCTCTGGTCTGATCCGTAATCTGCATGGCAAAACTACCGCCAAAAGCAGTAGTTATTGATTCATCAGACTGCAGGTATACACTGGGAGTAAGCTCAAGGCGGGGCCTACGTTCCATAAGCAGGCCGGAAAGAGCCTGCCTAGCTTCATAATTGTCAGGCTCAGCATCGACAAGCTGGGAAAAACTTTCAATCGCTCCCAGCCAATCCCCACCCTGCTGGGTACTGTAAGCCTTGGCGGAGATGGAATCAGTATCTCCGGGCCGCAACCGCAACAGGTAGTCCAGAGTATCAATCTGCACTGAATAATCTCCGGCCAACAAACGCAAACGGGCTTGCTGACGCAGGGCGCGAGGAGATTCCGGATCAAGGTTAAGCCAACGACTTAACATGGCTTCAGCCTTTGCCAGCTCACTATTATCGATAAGTGCGCCGATATATTCTTCGCGCAGCTCCAGATCATCTGGATAAATTTTGAGCAGTTTTGAATACTCTCTGAGACCGTCTTCCACATAACCGCGACGAATCATAATACGAGATAAAATTACTTTTTGCTGTCGCTGTCCGGTGGCCCGCAAAACATCTCCCTGATCAAGTTCGTAGAACAGAGATTCCGGTGCACCGACCAAGATGGGTTCAGGTGTAAGTGTAGTAGTTGTAGCAGATCCCTTGGAGCCGGCATTCTTTGCTGCCAGCTCTGGGGATGGTGCAGGCAACAACTCTCCCGGAGAATTCAATGTCCGTTCCTCTAATAAATCTAAAGGCATGGAGCGGATAAGGTAATCAAGCCTGGTCTTATCCTTAAATAGACGTCCAGCAGCACGAGCCTGACTCCGTGTTGGATAATCTCCTATCTGAACCACATGCCAGCCCCTGCCTTGTCTGTCATAAAGATAAACCATTGCCGGAGCATAGCCTTCACTTTTTAAGTAGGACACGAAATTCCATGCGGAATCTGCCTGCAAAAAGGAACTGACTCTGACCGTCCAGATAGTCTCGCTCTTCTTCTCTACAGCCGCAACGGTAGTGTCCTCCGCCCGGAGCGGAGTTCCATGCATGACCGGTATCAAGACCGTCATTAAAATAAAAATCCAAAAAACACTTTTTTTCAAAACACTACCTATTGATTATATTTAAATCCCTACCAGAAATATCCGTACGTCCTTCTCGGCTGATTATGCGTGCAGCTCGCTTAAACTCGCGAACAGCATCATTCTCCCTGCCCATAAGCCGATATATTTCACCCAATTGATAGCGTCCTTCGGCATCATTGGGAACCAGTCTTAAGTATTTCCGCAATTTGGAAACAGCCCTTTTGTACTGCTCCCGCTCGCCATAAATAATTCCCAGTCCTTTAAGGGCGGTATGATTTTCCGCATTGAGCTTTAAAGCTGCCTGAAAAAGTTCATACGCATCAGTCTGGAAATTATTAAACAAGGCTTCCGCACCCAAACGGGCCAAGAAGACTTCGTCATTATTGTACTCTTTTTTCAACCTTTTATAAACATCGGAGGCCTCAGCACCGCGCCCGGCCATCTGCAATGCCGAAGCCAACAAAAATCCTTCAAAGCGAGGTATTTTTTTGAGACGGGCATAAGGCTCCAGAATCCGCAAAGCTGCTTCCGGTTCACGCTCATCAAGGTAGGCCCGGGCCAGCTCTATGCGCTCGGTTTCAGGAAGTTTTCCGGCCGCTTGTAATTCCCTGAAAATCCTTATCTGGTCCGCAAATTTTTCTGCAAAACCATACACCCTTGCGAGCTCAAGTTTCACCTCATAGTCGCGTGGCTTAATACTTACGGCCCGCTCATAGTAATCAGCTGCCTTAAGATAATCTCCGGAATCAGCCAAAGCCTTTCCTGCACGTTTGGCTAAATCAAAATCACCCGGAGATTCATCAGAAATTTCAGCATAAAACTTGGCTGCAACAGCAGGACGGGCGGTCCACTCTGCCAGTCTGGCAAGTTTTCCCCTGATTTCCTTACGCTTGTAATCTCGCGAATACAACTCATCATAAATCCGATAAGCCTCTTCACTCAGTCCGGCCTGATCAGCAAATTCCGCCCATTGGTACAAAATGTCGAGGTTCTTCGCACTCTGCCCTGCAAATTGTGAAATAAGCAATTGCGCTTTTTTACTGTCACCGGCAGCGGCCCATACCGCAGCAGCCAGCAATGCAACCTGCTCATCATCCGGACGCAGGCGTATGGCGGTATCAGCTGCATCACGAAAAATAGACTTATCGCCGGTATAGGATGCAATCTGGATAAGATTCATGACATACTCACGATTGCCTCCGGTCATGATGGCCGCCTTTTTGTAATAAGGATAACCGTCTTTGGGAGAATTCAACCAAAGCATAATTTCACCGGCCTGCGCGATTACCTTTACATCCTTGGGCGCAATCTTTTCAGCATACCCGGCAGCCTGCTTCGCCAGCATCAAATCCTGAGTTTCAGATGCAGCCAGAAGCATATCAAGAATATCCTGTTGCTCCTGTTCCCTTTTCAAAAGTTTGCGGTAGATGAGGTAAGCCTTGTAGGGCTTATTAACATTTCTATACGCAGTGCCGGCAGTACGCATGATATTTATATCATTCGGATAAACTTTAAGAGCTAATTCCACAGCATCGGCCAGCAACTTATTATCTGCGGTGGTTGCAGCCGCATCAATAAGGTTCTGGTAATCAACAAGAGTTGCATCGGGACTATCCACCACCTTGCGCAAAATATCATATGCCTCACGTGGTCGTTCCAGAGTCAGCAGCAATTCCCCACGGGTCCGCAAATAGTCCGGCTCTGAAGTATCAACATCCTTGGTCTCTTCAACAACCTCGGCCATGAGTACCCGATCTTCACTGAACAAGGCCGCCCGCAACATGTCATGGGCATACGTAAGCCAACTACCGACCCGCTCAGCCAACCTGCGAAAGAGATTTACAGCTTTGCGGTAATTACCGGTCTGCATGTAAACATCACCAAGAGCTTGTTGGTGAACAGTGTTATCCGGCTCGATCTGAACCAGTTTCTCCAGAACAATCTGCGCCAGATCTGGTCTGTCGGCAACGCGGGATATCCATGCTGTTTCGGTTAGCAATGCTATATTATCCGGACTGATCTTAAGCAGTCTTTGCGCTACATCCAATGCCCTGTCATAATCTTCTGCCCAGCCCAGAACCTTAACCAACTGCACTCTGCTTTCAACATCAAGTCCGGCCTGTTTATCCATCCGAGCAGCATATTCATAGCCATCTTCAATACGGTCAACGGCAATAAAATATTCCAGCACGTAAAGCACGTATTGCAAATAATCGACCTTCTCGCCGGATTCGGCACTGAGTTCGACTTCAGCCTTAAACTGTTCACCGACAATAAAAATTCGTTGAAGCAAAAAATCAAGATAGGGATCATCTGGAGTCTTGGCGTGCTCTGCGCCGAGCAACTCAATCTCATCATTGAGAACCCGCATAAAATCCCCGACAAACGGCCTTTTACCCTGCAATGTATTAAGCTTGATTATTGAATCCACTTCCTGCGGGACCATATTGAAATAGCGATAATACATCACCATCTTTTCCAGAGGTTCCATTTTATCAGGCTCAATATTTGAAATCTTTATCCATGTATGGAGTGCCTCACGGGGCATGACATTCCATTCAAAAACCTGCACCAGCCTACGCAACGCAGGAACACGATTCGGTTTCTGTTTTAAAATCTCCTCCAGACTGGCAATAGCCTTATCCGGCATTCCTCGTTCAAGAAATACATCCACACTAAGATCAAGCAGTCTCAAGTCGTGAGGATCTTCTTCTAGAAGCTCACTGAGCAAATCCGCCGCCTTGGAAATTTCACCACTCCGCAGGTACAACGGGACCATATCCCTGGGAAAGGGATATATCAGCACGGTCGTCCCGATTATGATGAGTACGAAAAGCAGTACCCGCCAGAGTTTTATGTTCAAATCAGATCAATCTCCATTGGCCCGGAAACAACATCTTGGACTGACAAAACGCCCTCTCCATCAGTAATAAGTTCCTGCGGTGATCCATCCTTACGGAGGAACTTGTATTTCCTGTTCGGAATCAGACCTGCCACCTCAAATTTTCCTTTACTGAAACACTCAAAATCAAAGCGGACACCTTTCGCTGTGCGCTCGAAATCACTTACCCAGCCGGAACCGTTTTTAAGATACGGGAATCTATCGTTAACTTTATTATCTGAGGTCAAAACTATCTCAGCACGCTGAGTACCGGGGCGTAGATGAACAAAAACACCTTCCGGTTGAATGTCATATCCGAGTACATTTTTGCATTCTTTCAGATTCGGGACCTTGTCCATACCGTCCAGTCGTACGGAAAGGCAGTCGGCATAATTGCTGAAGACAAACCTTTCCGATGAAATTTTCTCCACCCTTGCAGCAAGACAACCGTTGACCATTTTAATGTAGGCGGAGGCATAAACTCGTGCAGTGTCCTGAGTAAGGACCCATTCATAAACATCTTCAAGAGCCTTGAGTGAAGAAAATTTCTCACCACTATAAAAATGGTAATAAATATCAATGGGCATAATCCGGCGAGGGGAACCGGTCCGCTTCATGGTATCCACTATGTTGCGGAACCCGAAATACGGCCCGGACCAAAGATTGGTCAGGATATTTTCATTAGCCTGTCCGGTATAAATCTGATTGTACTTACCAAGAGCACGATAGAGAGGCGAAACCCCGAAATACGAATTACGACGGGCATCAAAAACAGTGTCCCCGCCATTCATGTTCAAAATCCCGGCATTCTCTGCAATACCAACCTGTTCTTCAGTTGGCTCACACATGCCGGACCAGAACAGCACCCGGCAGGGCTTCTCCACCGGGGCAAGATTTTCTGAAATATAATCGCAAGACCCCACAATCTCATAATGGGCATCAAATTCATATCCAGAAACCTCATATTGCCCGACAACAAAATCCTCGGCATATTCCTTGGATTCCCGTGTCTTCGCATTCCAAGCATAAGGATGAGTATAGGAATGAGAGGAAGTCTCTACGTTCTCCATCTCGAAAAGGGTCTTTGCCAGCTCCACATTATCCAAGCTCCCCTTAACATCAGGATTAATCTCCCCGGCAATTACTGAAGCAGAATTGGGAAAGTCATAGCGCTCAAAAATGCGCTCCATGACAATTTCCCCGCATACCTTATTCTGATCAACCTCGGTGTAGCCGACAAAACCGTCCCCATCTATATGAGCAAAAGCAACACGCTTACCATTCAATGTGGTTGGGGTCAGTGCCGGCATTCCCTTCAAATCCAAATTAACCCTTAAGAATTCAAAAGGATTCAAATACCACTGTTTCTTAAAATCAACAGGGTCCTGCCAGCGCATATAGCCGTTTAGAGCAAAACCGCCACGCGGACCCAAGCCTACAGCTGCTGCAGTTGTACTTGATTTTCCTTTCAATTCTACATTTACCCAGGAAGTGACATCCTCCGCTTTGGGGACAATCTGAATGTACTTTTCCGGGAACAACGGAAGCTTACGCTCAAAATTCATATTCTGCGGATCAATGTAATCATACTTCAAACGGTAATCAGCATTAGTTGCATTGCCCTGATATGAAAATCCGAGATTGGAAAAGACCTTTTTGATAAGCAATGGTTCAGCCAAAACGTCATCAAAATCACTAAAAGCGCCCAGAGTTCCGGCGATTATTACTTTCTTACCCTTCTTCTGCTGCCAAATGAGCCAATTAAGGTACTCATTAGGATTATCCATTGAGTCTTCAGAAAAGGAAGTGAAAACCGCCCGATACTCCTCCATGACTTTATCAGAAGGCAAAGGACGCTGTGCGACATCACGTACCTCGTACAAGAAACCTAAGTAATTAAGAGGTGCGGCAAAGCCTTCAATAAAACTGTTTCCCACTGCAGTGCGGTCTTCAGCTCCATTATAGAGCACTAAGACCTTGCGCTTGACCGGCTCGGCATATGCGCAGGACAAAGTAAGGATGACAATCAGAAATGCGATAATAAGTCTATTCACCAGACTCATGAATAAACACCTCATTTAAGGCCGGAGTGCTGACATAAGGGATAAAGCCAAGACTACGAGAGAAATCGTAAGCTTTGCTAATTTCCAGTTTCTCTCCAGCAGGAACATAATCAAGGGTCAGTACCACCAGTTTGGGATTAGCTTTCAAAGCAGAATTCGCCTTGCCTACTAGAAAACTACGGTCCGCTTCCGAAACATCTTTACGAGTAGAAGTTTCCAAGTCCATGGAGCTGCTCAACCCCTCAATCAACAAGTAATTGATATACGGAGCTGTCCGCCGCACAATTTCAAATCCCCTGTTCTGACAAAGAAGCATTTTGGGGAATTTTTCCCTGATAGCACGGACCAAAGCAACGCAAGAACGCTCAGTCCCCTTGTAGGTATCGGGGTCACGCCGCTGCATATCAATGGGGGAATCAAGGGTATCAAAAAAAAGCCCGTCATATCCGGACGAGAGGGCATCGGGGATAATTCGAGCAAAAAGCAATTCGCTCCATTCCGGACGGCGCACATCCACCACCCATGAATCCCAATTTTCATTATACCTTACAAGCAAATTAAGGTGCTTGGCCTCCTCGTAATAAGGACCTTTCGCCGCGACCTCACCAAGACTTATATAGGTCAGTACCTTTACTCCTTTTGCGCGCAAGGGTGTCGGGTCCTGCCCTCCGGGATCAGCGACAAGTAGATCAAAACCGGACAGTTCATCCGTCCGGTCCTCACTTCCGTAATAACAGGCCCACGATTCGACATCATTACTCTTACCGAAGGCGAAAGTCCTGCCGAAAAGAGAAAAAGTAATCACAAGCAGCGCGATTATTGAGCAGAAACGGAAGACATTGCTTCTATCATTTCTGAAAGGGTTTCCTGCGCTACACTGTTCAGGGATTCCGTACATCCGAAAAAGCACCCCCCACTCTTGGAAGAAGATGAAGCCCAAAGAACATTACCGGAAGAAACATCGATCATGCGCAGATTAATCCCCACAGAGGGACTCTGGTTAACTCCGCGCTTATACTGGTACTCGGTAACAGAACCATAAATGACAGTATCCACTCCAAGCTTGCTGCCTAATTTCTGGGCAACGACGTCTTCCATCACAAATTCCAGATCGTCCTCATCTCCTTTGATACGCTTGAACATTTCAGTGGATTCCATGAGATCGAATTTGGTGGAAGCATAAATTTCGGTAGTCAGCAAATCTCCGACCATACGTCCGGCATTGGGTGTGTTCGTTAAGTTCACCAGCGGTAATACAGCAACATGACGTGCTTCACTGGCCACCCCGTTGGGCTGGACATAATCTTTCATGTAGGTACCGGAACATCCGGCAAGAAAGAGAACAAAAATCAAAGTAGTGAAAAAACTCCTTTTCACAATACCCTCCTTATTTTATCGAAATTCTTAATTATTAACCAAAGTTAAGAATCTGAATAAAAACACAAAACAAATCAAAAACAAACATAAGAATTATTAACTCATCTTAAATTATCAATTTATTGAGAACACTATAATCAGAATCCACAGCTATGCAAAGTATTTTTATTTGTAACCTTCAAAAATTACATTATATTTTGTGCTGAAATCCAAGATTGCACACTTTAATTTTATCTTTCACCATGCTATTATTCCAAAACACAAAAATTAACCGGAAAATCTTAATTATGAAATTACACAACATAGCAATCCTGACTTTTTTATTTCTTGTTACCGCCTGTGCATCAAAACCAACTCCCCCTCCCTCAAGCAAAGGGACCCAAAAAACAACACAGGAGATCCGCATGACCCCGCCGTCCAAGAAAATCAACAGCTGGGCATATCAGCTGCAAGGCCCGAAGATATCACAACTAGCTGAATCTCCATATGATCTTTTGGTAATTGACTATTCTAAAGACGGCTCCGATAAAAACAGATTTTCTGCCAAAGAAGTATCCGTACTCCACAAATTCAATAAAACCGTACTTTGCTACTTTTCCATCGGGGAAGCAGAAGAATATCGGTTTTACTGGCAGAAAGAGTGGAAAGAGAATCCGCCACGTTTTCTCGGACCGGAAAACCCGGACTGGGCTAAAAACTACAAAGTAAAATACTGGCGCGAAGACTGGTGGGAAACAGGACTCCGTCCTTATCTGGACCGCATAATTGAAGCCGGATTTGACGGCGTATATCTGGACATAGTCGATGCATACTGGTTCTGGCACGAACAGGGGATGGAAGTGCGGAACACTGCAGACGATATGGTCAAGCTTATCAAAAGAATTGGAGACTATGCCCGGAAAAAAGCAGGAAAAAATTTCATTATCTGCCCTCAGAACGGTATGAGTGTGTTTAACGACTGCTCCCCGGAATACAAGGACGTCTACTTCAGAACCATAAACATGGTCGGTCTAGAAAGCCTGCTCTTCAACTACTATAGCGAAAGCGATAAAAAATACCGCTTGCAATTGGCAAAACAACTCGCCAAGGCAGGCAAAACAATTCTTGATGTGGAATACATTGAAAAGTCGCAATACGCTGATTACCTGAAACAGGTAAAAGCACTCGATTTCAAGCTGATTCCTTACGGATCAACACCTGACGCTGCCTTGGACGGGATTACTGATTTTTGGAAGTTTAGAAATTAAACCGCAGAATACCCCCGGCATTCAAGGCATTCAACGCAATGGCAATTCCTGCCAGCATGACCAGTCCTGCGCTCAGCACAGGCAGGTTCTCAATCCACCGACGGGAACCGGAAAACCTTTCGGTAAGTTTCGAGGCCCGCACGGTCAGAATTCCGATAATGATCAACACTGCGGCAAGGCCAAGGCTGAAGGCGAGGATTAGCATTAGCCCGAACACAATGCGCCCGAAAGCAACTGAAGCTAGCAATACGACCAAAGCAGTGGGGCAAGGCACCATCCCCCCGGCAATACCGAGGCTGAGCATGGACCACCATGATACAGGTTCGGATTCGTTGCCGTGCTCGTGCGAGTGATCATGCGAATGTCCGTGGTGGTGATCGTGGGAATGCCCATGACTATGCACAGCCCTGCGGGCAAGCATCATATATCCGACTCCGAACACCAATGCCCCGGAAAATGCTCCCAGCCACGGATAAAGATCACCGGGCAGGAAGTAACGGGAAAGCAGCAAAGCAGCGATACCGAGGACGATAACACTTGCGACATGGGTAATGGTCACAATGGTACCGAGGGTGAAGGCATCACGAATACGACCGCTGCGCCCTATGAGATACGCTGCAACCATGGCTTTACCGTGCCCGGGGCTGAGCGCATGCCCCATACCCAGAAAGAAGGCCAATCCAAGAGCGAACAGAATTGTTCCCGGACCAAGATTTTCCTGCGCAAGATAATCCTTAAGCGCAGCCTGACTGGAATCTTCCTGCGGGCTTGGTTTTAACCCGCTGCCATCCGCTGTTGGCGCAGGTACAGGAAAAGAGGCCCCTTGGCCTTCAACTTTCTTGGCGAAAAATTGGTAATTCAATTCTCGTGAATCAGGTGAAGTCCTGACTACACTGAATTGCGGGTCAGCCTGCACCTTCCACTTCAACCACTTCAACTCCCCGGTCTGAAAATTGTTGTCTGAAAATTTCAGGTAATGTTTACCAAAATCCTCGTCCGGCAAAGGTATGGCATAAACGAGATTAGAGCGCAGCCCGTTATTATACCCACCAGGAGCCGCTGAGACTGAATCATAATACAGTTCAGGGACAACAGGCTTCTCATCTAAATAGATTTCCAGATTTGGAAGCAGCAGGTAATTGATATCCCGCGAGAGCTTTCTTTCCTCTGCTCCGGACACCTTACCGTCATGATCGGCATCAGGAATAAGTGTAGCGGTGATGGATGGCCCGATGGAAGTATCATAAACAATAAGCAGCCTCGTCCCTTCGTTCATAACTGTGGTTTCCTGCACAACTTCCCCTAAAGGATGGGCTTGCGCAACTACCCCACTCAGACAATAGATCAGGACAATAAATATGATAAACAGCTTTCGCACTTTGAATATTTCCTCTCGATAATCTTGGATTCACTCACACCAAATTGTCATAGATAGAAGTTGACAGCAATAGGGTGCAAAGCTATACACCATAAAAAATGACCAGCGGTCACTTTATGACCCAAGGTCACAAAAACAAGTAACCAGAAAACCAAATGGCTAGAAAACAACAGGAAAAATCTCTTCAAACCAAGAAAGAGCTCATGGAAGCCGCCAACGAACTTTTCGGTAAGAAAGGTTTCGTGGAAACCACAGTGGCAGAAATCACCAAATATGCGGGATACGCCAAAGGCAGTTTTTACCGCCATTGGGTAAGTAAGGACAAACTTTTTCTGGAAATTGTAGAAGAAAAACTGACCGAATATCGCAATTCCCGTGATGACCGCTTGGGCAAGGCAGAATCCCTTGAAGAGGTCATGAACATTATCTGGGATTTTCTGGAAAACATTGTCCGCGATCAAAACTGGGCCAAAGTTTTTCTGGAATTCACCATCTACGCTTCACGAGTGCCGGAACTGCGTGAAGACCTTAGTCTGAGTCAGTACCGCCTTTCTGAAGATGTATTTGCAGATCTGGTTCGCGATTTTGTTGAGACCGACTATCCCCCGGAGAAGATCGGAGCCTTCAACACTGTTCTATTTGAAGGATACATGGTCAGAAGTTCCATTGAAACAGGATTTATGATCCAGAACAACAACGGAGCCGGACTGATAGATTTTAACGATGTGCGCGAAGCGGCGGTAACTCTGGCCTTAACCAACGGACTGAAAAAAGCTGAATAGACAGCCATTTTAAGATAAAAAAACGGAGGGAACATGAAAAAAATTTTAATTACAGTAGTGGCCGCTGCCATGTGCATGTGCGCCCTGCCGCTCACAGCAGGTGCAAAATCAGTTAACCTGACCTACTCAAACTTTTTCCCGCCCACACATATCCAGTCCAAACTGGCTCAGCAGTGGAGCGATGAAGTTACCAAGCGCACCGAGGGCCGCGTGACCATCGCCTACTTTCCCGGCGGAACCCTGACCAAAGCTAAACAATGCTACGATGGCGTAGTTGAAGGCCTTTCCGATATCGGTATGTCCGCTCTTGCATATTCCCGTGGACGCTTCCCGACTATGGCTGCAGTAGACCTTCCGCTGGGTTACAAATCCGGAGTTGCTGCAACCAAGGTGGCAAACGCGGTTTACGATAAGTTCCAGCCAAAGGAACTGCGCGACGTAAAGGTTCTTTTTTTCCATGCCCACGGTCCCGGCCTGCTCTTCACTGTCCAAAAACCGGTTAAGACCCTTGAAGATATCAAAGGAATGAAACTGCGTGGAACCGGAAACTCCGCCCAGTTGCTCAAAGCCCTCGGTGCAGCTCCTGTTGCCATGTCCATGCCCGACTCCTATCAGGCCATCCGCAAAGGCGTTGTCGACGGCGGAGTATACCCCATGGAAACCAATAAGGGTTGGAAAATGGGCGAAGTAGTTGACTACTGTACACTTGATTACCCTGTCGGATACACCACCACTTTCTTTGCAGTCATGAATAAGGATAAGTGGGAAGCTATTTCCGAGCAGGACCGAAAAATCATTATGGAAATCAGCAAAGAATTTGCCGCCAAGCACGGTCAGGCTTGGGATGAAAGCGACAAAGAAGGTCGCGAGTTCCTGACCCAGAAAGGTGGCCAGTTCATCGAGCTGAGCGAAGCCGAAGGTAAACGCTGGAAAGAAAAAGCCGCGCCCATGATGGATGATTACATCAAGAAAGCAGGCAAGAAAAAAATAGACGGCAAAGCAATCCTCGACTTCACAGTAGGGACTTTGAACAACATTCAGTAATCACAGGATAATCTGGAGAACATCTCCCCCACTCTGTTATGCGGAGTGGGGGAAATTTTGTAAATTTGGAGATTGTAGTGGGTAATCAAGTCATAGGCCTCATTAATAAATTTGAGGCATTGTTAAAAAATATTGCCGCCGTATGCTTGATCGGCATGGCCCTATTAACCGGGGCGGATATTCTTTCACGCGGCGCGCTGGACACCCCCATTTTCGGGGTAGAAGATATTGTAGCCGTGCTGGCTGTTCTGACTACAGGACTAGCCCTTGGCTATGCCGAGAGCCAAAAGGCAAACATAGGTGTGGAATTCCTGTACAGTAAAATGAATGCCCGAACCCGGCGCACTGTTAAGATCTGCACGACTTCCTTAAGTGTTGCTCTTTTTGGGCTGGTTACCTGGAGACTATATCTTTACGGCTGCTCCATGCGTGAATCCGGGGAAGTTTCAATGACCCTTGAATTACCTACTGACATGGTCATTTTCGCACTGACTTTCGGTTTTGGTTGCTTCACTCTCACCCTGCTGAAAGAACTCATCATGCTTTTCAAAGGGGAAGAATAAATGGAACCGACCACTCTTGGAATTATCGGCATATTTGTGATGCTGGCCCTGCTCATGACCCGCATGCCTGTGGCCTACGTTATGACGCTTGTCGGCTTCGGCGGATTTTCCATGCTGATTTCCGTTAAAGGCGGTATGAACCTGCTTTCACGCAGCTTTTACGACACTTTTTCATCATACAGCCTGTCCACCATTCCCCTGTTCATCCTCATGGGCCAGTTAGCCTTCAACAGCGGGATCAGCCGCAGGCTCTACAGTGCAGCTTACCATTTCTTTGGCCATATTCAGGGCGGCTTGGCCATGGCGACAGTTGCCGCATGCACCGCTTTCGGTTCGGTCTGCGGCTCGAGCCCTGCTACCGCTGCAACAATGGCGACTGTCGGTATCCCGGAAATGAAACGCTATGGATACTCCAACTCCCTCGCAGCAGGTTCTGTTGCTTCCGGCGGTGGGCTGGGTATGATCATGCCTCCCAGTATCGTGCTCATCGTCTACGGCATCCTCACCGAGCAATCAATCGGCGAGCTGTTCATGGCCGGAATTCTGCCCTCGGTAGTGCTGACCATCCTGTTTATCATCGCCATTGCCATAGTATGTCACCGCGATCCCAGCCTCGGTCCCAAAGGCGAAACTTTCCCCTTGAGCGCCAAACTCAAGTCCCTGATGGGCCTGATGGATACCATTGCCGTATTCGCTCTTGTGATCGGCGGTATGTTCTTTGGATTCTTTACTCCCAACGAATCAGCGGCTGTCGGCGTATTGGGAATTCTCACACTTGGAATCATTAAACGTCAGCTGACTTGGCAGGCTTTTGTAAATTCTCTTTATGAAACCCTGCGCACATCAGTAATGGTCCTGTTTCTCGTTGCCGGAGCGCTGATTTTCGGTAAATTCCTAGCCGTAACCCGCATTCCTTTCAATGTAGCTGAATGGACTGCTTCATTCGACCTGCATCCACTGATCATCGTTTCGATGATCCTCATCGTCTACTTTATTGGCGGCTGCATCATGGACGCTCTGGCCCTTATCATGCTGACTATCCCGGTATTCTACCCGGTTATAACCACACTTGGATTCGATCCGATCTGGTTCGGGGTTATTATTGTGCTGGTTACCCAGATCGGGGTCATCACTCCGCCCGTAGGGATTAACGTTTACGTGGTCTACGGTATGGCTCAGAAATTTGCCCCCGATATTACGCTTGAGGATATATTCAAGGGAACCATGCCCTTTCTGCTGGCAATTTTAGTGGGAATAGTACTCTTCGCAATCTTCCCCCAGATCATTTTGTATCTGCCACAAGCGATGTATTAAAAGATACGGTTCATAGAAAATATACAAACCTCAGTTTCAGTTGAAACTGCGGTTTGTATTTTTACACAATAAACTACCTAAAATAATTATAGATCTGTTCAACCAATCCGGTAATTGAAGATATATGACCGATTCTATCAAGCGAGAGTTTAACTAAATTTTTATCTGGATCCTTCTTCGCCAGTTCAAGCCTAATTATCGCTAACTCACTTATGATAGTATCATATTTTTTGATATCTGAACTTTGGACAAAATTGATCTTAGCCAATTCTTTTTCAATTCGCTTCAAGATATCATTAAGGTCCGTATCTTCTTTTTCAGAAGCATGTTGTTCATTAACAACCTGACACCCAATGACAGAATTATAATTATTTATCGCTCCCACATCAGCCCTCTTGTATCGATTGTTCATATATTTTTGATGCAAAATTATTTATAGAATCATTTCCACCGATATTAACTGTTTCAATTTCTAATTTAACATCTTTAGAATTTTCATTTTGCATAGACTGATCAACTGCATTTTTAGCCTTAATGATTTGTGCTTCGTCAAAGGAATAAAAAAGAGGCTTACTACCTGCATTAGTTTCAAGCATAAGGCTATATAATACAGGTGGATTCTGTTTGATCTTGTTCCAAATCTCCCACTCTCGTTCAACTTCTGCCTTATCACTTTTCCACTTTTTCTGTTCATCCCCATAAGTAGAATAGGCAGTTAAAATAAATAAACAGACGACAGCTACAGCCACAATAACCGCACCTAACGATAAATCGAAGAAGAATCTACAGATAGCCCAAGCTATTGCTGCAAAAACGAAGCTACCACCAATGCTGCCAAAATTAAATTCGGGCTCAGAGTCAGTGAAAGTAGGTTCAGGTTCATTAAAAGGAATTTCTTTTTTTGAAACAGAGGTGGCGGCGATATTACTAATTTGCCAGGTAGTATTACCGCTATTTATCACATGCTCGTTAACTTCAAACTCAGAACTGGTTGATTCGATATACCTTTTGTAATTCATAAGTGACTCCTTTTAAATAGAATATGACATAATGTGTAAATCTATTCTCATATATTAAAAGTAATTACAAATAAAAAAACAAAACTAGATACAAATAACTCCTTACAAACACGCTAATCGTCGTCGCTTATACGAGACCAACCACTGTACAATCTATATTTTAGCAAATAAAAAGCCGCAGTACTTAATACTGCGGCTTCGATCTTTACAAACAATGCTAAGCCTAAAAAAACAATCTCATCCCCGCCACCAACACGACCAAAAAGATGATAGTCATCCCGGCACCGGCGCGGAGATAATCAACAGCTTTTAAACCAGCCGGACGCATGACCAGAGCATTTACCTGATGTGTGGGCAGGATGAAGGTATTGGAAGCAGCTAAGGCAACTGTCATAGCTGCTACACGCGGGTCAGCTCCGCATGAAAGAGCCAGGTTCATGGACAATGGCACCAGTAAAACTGTGGCCCCTACATTGGAAGTGAACAGGGTAAAAAAAGAAGTTAGCAGCCCGATACAGATAAGCAAAACAGTAGGCGATGGAACTCCAACAGCGTTCATAAGCATATCAGCAATCATTTTGGCAGCCCCGGTATTTTCAAAAGCAAGCCCCAACGGAATTAATCCAGCCAACAGGAATACAGTCATCCAGTCCACGGAACGGTATGCTTCATCAATAGTCAGCACCTTACCTAAAATCATTGCCATGGCTCCGAACAATAACGAAATGGAAAGCTGGATATCCAGCACCAGAATCATAAACATGGTCACCGCGAGACATCCAAGAGCAAATGGAGCCTTATCCTCACGCTGCAATTCACCTTGTATCGGTTCAGTAAAAATAAAATCGTTTTGATCCTTAAACTGATGGAATGCACTCCACTTACCATGCAGCAAAAATGCATTACCTTCACTGACAACCAAATCGGAGAGATCGCTGATAATCATCTCGTGACCTACATACACAGCCAATGGAACTACACCAAATTTCTTACGCAGCTGAATATCTCTGACAGTCATTCCAACAAATTGAGATCTGGGAGAAACAATCCCTTCCATGATCCCCGAATTAGTAGGTGCAAGATCATCAGCGAAAACTTTCAATTCATGGGAATACGACCAGCCATAGTCAGCTGCGAGTTTTTTGATAAACATGGCCTCGCCGATTACGGCAATAGTATCTCCGGGACAAAGAGTATCTTCCGGTCGGGGAGCAACATTTCTCTTATGAGTAACTGCGTTATACGAAGCCAATACAGAACAGGCGTAGTTTGAACGAATTTGGAGCTCAGAAAGACACTGTTCATTAAAACCATGAACAGGTATTTTCATTTCATAGATCTCGCCCACTTCATGATAAGTTTTATCCAGCAAAGGCGAAAGCGGTCCACTAACCTTGCTGGCTTTAGTATGAGGCAGGATCCATTTTCCAAACACATTGAAGTACAGCAAAGCGGAAACTATAAGCATAATCCCGATCGGTGTCATACTGAACATTCCAAAATGTTCATAGCTGACACCACGCACGATCAGTAAATCATTCAGCAAAATCAGAGGGCTTGACCCGACAAGAGTCAAAGTGCCACCGATAATGGCACAAAAAGCCATAGGCAATAAAATGTGCGAAGCCGGAACCCCGGTCTGAGTAGAAATTCGTCTCGCAGCCGGCATAAAGAGCGCAGCAGCTCCGATGTTCTGCATGAAGCCGGATATCCCGGCCACGGTTGCAGAAACCATAGAAGTAATCTTCCTTTCGTCTCTTCCGGCAAACTTGAGAATCAATTGAGCAAGCTTATTCATTACACCGGTCTTATCAAGACCGGCCCCAATTATGATCACAGCAATGATGGATACTACAGCGTTACTGCTTAACCCACTGATTGCCTGCTGTGGAGTAACCAAACCGAGTAACGGCAGACAAACCATGACCATAATACCGACCATGTCTACTCGTACCCATTCAAATATAAAGAAAAGTACGACTAAAAATAGAACCGCAAGAACTAAAATAATATCGGGAGTAATAGGCATATCTAATTTAGAATTCCTTAAAAAAATGAGTTTACATTATCTAAAATGCCTCAGTTCTATTTCTAACACAAGGGAGCATTTAAGGACATCTTGTTATAAAATTTCATTTCCTCGTACCTTCCAAAACCAATCCCGCCCCAAACAAATAAAGCCCCCTTGAGTTAACAAGGGGGCTTTGAAATAAAAAAGCTTGCGGCGACCTACTTTCCCACTAGCTACCTAGCAGTATCATCGGCGATGGAGAGCTTAACTTCCGAGTTCGGAATGGGGTCGGGTGTGACCTCTCCTCAATGGCCGCAAGCAAATTTGCTTGCTCGTTTGAGCAAAATATATTGTTTAATAGAGAAGAATTAGAGTTCCATTAGCTTCAACCGTTTAGGGTTAAAGTTAAGGGAAGAGAAGAAAAATAAGTCGCACGATTTATTAGTACTGGTCAGCTGAATGCATCACTGCACTTACACCTCCAGCCTATCAACCAGGTGGTCTACCTGGAATCTTTAGATGCTAAAGCATAGGGATAACTAATCTTGAGGCAGGCTTCCCGCTTAGATGCTTTCAGCGGTTATCCCTTCCGAACTTAGCTACCCTGCAATGCCGCTGGCGCGACAACAGGAACACCATAGGTTCGTCCACCCCGGTCCTCTCGTACTAGGGACAGACCCTCTTCAATTATCCTACGCCCACGGTAGATAGGGACCAAACTGTCTCACGACGTTTTAAACCCAGCTCGCGTACCACTTTAATCGGCGAACAGCCGAACCCTTGGGACCTGCTTCAGCCCCAGGATGTGATGAGCCGACATCGAGGTGCCAAACCGCGCCGTCGATGTGAACTCTTGGGCGCGATCAGCCTGTTATCCCCGGCGTACCTTTTATCCTATGAGCGATGGCCCTTCCATGCGGAACCACCGGATCACTAAGACCAACTTTCGTTCCTGCTCGACATGTCTGTCTTACAGTCAAGCTCCCTTATGCCTTTGCACTCGACGGCTGGTTTCCAATCAGCCTGAGGGAACCTTTGCAAGCCTCCGTTACTTTTTGGGAGGCGACCGCCCCAGTCAAACTACCCACCAGACACTGTCTCCAAGCCGGATAACGGCGTTGGATTAGAATTCAAGACTATCAAGGGTGGTATTTCAAGGTTGGCTCCACCGACACTGGCGTGCCGACTTCAAAGCCTCCCACCTATCCTACACATGATAGCCCTAAACCCAATGTCAAGCTATAGTAAAGGTGCACAGGGTCTTTCCGTCTTACCGCGGGTAACCGGCATTTTCACCGGTAATTCAATTTCACTGAGTCTCTGGTTGAGACAGTGGGGAGATCGTTACGCCATTCGTGCAGGTCGGAACTTACCCGACAAGGAATTTCGCTACCTTAGGACCGTTATAGTTACGGCCGCCGTTTACTGGGGCTTCAATTCGGAGCTTCGACCGAAGTCTAACACCTCCTTTTAACCTTCCAGCACCGGGCAGGCGTCAGTCCCTATACATCGTCTTACGACTTAGCAGAGACCTATGTTTTTAGTAAACAGTCGCCCCCCCCGATTCTCTGCGGCTCCAAACAGCTCATTAAGTGAATCAAGTCACCGTCTGGAGCATCCCTTCTCGCTAACTTACGGGATCATTTTGCCGAGTTCCTTAACCAGAGTTCTCTCAAGCGCCTTGGTCTACTCGACCCGACTACCTGTGTTGGTTTGCGGTACGGTCAACAAATGCTAAACTTAGAAGATTTTCTAGGCAGTCTGGAATTACTCACTTCAAACGTAAAGTTACGGCATCGTGTCTCGGCCTTAAAAAGGAACGGATTTGCCTATTCCTTAAGCCTACGCACTTACACCGGCATATCCAACAGCCGGCTGAGCTATCCTACTGCGTCCCTCCATCGCACACATTTGCTGGTACGGGAATATTAACCCGTTTTCCATCGACTACGCCTTTCGGCCTCGCCTTAGGGACCGACTAACCCTGGGAAGATTAGCTTTACCCAGGAAACCTTAGTCTTACGGCGAACAAGTTTCTCACTTGTTTTATCGTTACTCATGCCAGCATAATCACTTCTCATTAGTCCAGCAAACCTTCCGATTCACCTTCATCCCATCTGAGAACGCTCTCCTACCGATGCGTCAAAGACGCATCCCGTAGCTTCGGTACCATACTTAGCCCCGTTACATTTTCGGCGCAGAATCGTTAGACCAGTGAGCTATTACGCTTTCTTT